>JBBFLF010000003.1 GCA_037481655.1 Desulfobaccales bacterium
GGCGGGGGAGCCAGGCTCCCCCGGCCCTCCCCTCAAATAGTTCCTAATTAAATCAAACTTTATCCGAGTTTGACTTTGCCGGCAAGTAAGGTCAGGGTTTGGCTGGTTTTGGGGGAGTGGTTGTGGTAAGGATGGGAAAGAGGCTGCACAATCTCCTGCCGGGGAGCCGGTCATGTTTTCGCCCGCCCTCCTCACTCACGGGGTGGCCCGCCGTCTGGCGGAAGTTCGCACTGCTCCCGATCCGGCCGCCGCTTTGCTGGCCTTAACCCGGGAGGCTCATGCCCTGTGGGAGTGGGCGGTGCGCTCCTTTGAGGCAACGCACCCCTTGCCGGAGCCGGTGGCCTGCCGGCCGGGCTGCAGTTTCTGCTGCTACAATCAGGTGGAGCTGACCCCGCCGGAGGCCTTTCTCCTCGCCGATTTTCTGAGCCAAAGGGTGGCCCCGGCGCGCCTCCCCGGACTGGCGGCGGCCCTGAAGGAGGAACTGAACCGGCGCCGGGGGCTCAGCCCCTCGGAATTGGCCCGGCGGCGCCGGGAATTCCCCTGTCCCTTCCTTTCCCAGGACCATTGCGGTATCTATCCGGTGCGGCCCTTCATGTGCCGGGCCATGCACTCCCTGGACGCCGACCACTGCCGGCGTTCTTTGGAGGCGGACACCCTTTTGCCGGACCGCTATTATGACCACCGCCACGATTTCGCCCGGGCCCTGAGCCGCGGCCTGATCGAGGGGGCCCAAGGCCTGTGCTGCCAGGCAGGGCCGCTGGAACTGATAGCGGCGCTGACGCTGATCCTGGGCGACCCGCAGGCCCTGCCCCGCTGGCTTAAAGGGGAAAGAGTGTTCCGGAAAGGGAAGGGCTGAGGAAAGGAGGGGGCCACCCCGTCCACCACAGCCGGCCCTGGTGAATCTTTACCCGCCTTGGCTTTCCTCCACCCGGTTGATCTTGGCCAGGCGGCGGCGGTGGCGCTCGGCGCCCTGGAAGCGGGCCTCCAGGAAAGTCTTCACCAGCTCCCAGGCCAGGGCGAAGCAGGTGACCCGTCCCCCCAGGCAGAGCACGTTCATGTCGTCGTGCTCCACCCCCTGGCGGGCGGAGTAGATCTCGGTGATGAGGGCCGCCCGGACTCCGGGTACCTTGTTGGCGGCAATGGAGGCCCCCACCCCGCTGCCGCAGATGGCGATGCCGCGGTCCACCTGCCCTTGGGCCACCGCCCGGGCCAGGGGGATGACGAAATCAGGGAAGTCGTCGGCGGGGTTGTATTCCAGGGCGCCGAAATCCACCACTTCGTGGCCCAGGCCCTTGATTTCCTCTTTGAGTTGCTCCTTCAGCTCAAAGCCGCCGTGGTCGGCGGCCAGCCCGATGCGCATGGCTCCTGTCCCCCTAAGCCGCAAGGATCTCTTTCACTTTACGGATGATGGCGCCGGCGGAGATCTCCTCCAGCTCCAGGAGCTCCCGGGGGCTGCCGCTTTGGGGTTTTTTGCGCACCGCCAGGGAATAGACCGGGGTGGGCACCGTGGCCAGGGCGCTTAAGACCGCCTCCCCCAGGCCGCCTTCGGGAAAGTGGTCCTCCACCGTCAGGATGGCCTGGGTCTCCGCCGCCGCCTGCCTCAAGGTGGCGGCATCCACCGGCTTCACCGAATAAAGGTCGATGACCCGGATAAAAATCCCCTCTTTCGCCAGCTCCTCCTGGGCGGCCAGGGCCTCAAAGAGGGTGATGCCGGCGGTGACCACCGTCACCCGGTCCTGGGGACTCTGGCGCAGCACCTTTGAGCCGCCGATGGGAAAGCTCTCCCCCGGGTCATAGATCACCGGGGTGGCCTCCCGGGTGGTGCGCAAATACGCCATGCCGGGATAGCGGGCCATCTCCTCCACCAGCTTTTCGGTGGCCACCGCGTCCGCAGGGTAGAGCACCACGCTGTGGAGCAGGGTGCGGAACATGGCCAGGTCCTCCAGGCCCATCTGGGAGGGGCCGTCGGCGCCGATGGAGACCCCGGCGTGGGAGCCCACAAACTTGAGGTTGGGCTCAGCATACTGGGCCATGCGGATCTGGTCGAAGGCCCGGGTGAGGAAGGCGGCAAAGGAGGAGACGAAGGGGAGTTTGCCCCGGCGGGCCAGCCCCAGGCCCACCCCCACCATGTTCTGCTCCGCCACGAACATCTCAAAGAAGCGGCCGGGCTGGGCCTCCCGGAAGATCTCTGCCATGGTGGAGTTGCTCACCTCGCCGTCCAGGCTCACCAATTGGGGAAACTGGGGAAAGAGGCGGGCCAGGGCGGTGCCGAAGGCCTTGCGGGTGGCCACTTTCTGGCCCATCTCATACGCCGGCGGCGGGGCCGGCTGACTCTCGGGGGTGGGGGGCAGGAGGTTCGCCGGGCGGGTGATTTCCCCCCGCACCGTGTGGTCCACCGGCCCCAGCTCGCCCAGGGCCCGCTCCAGCTCCAGGCGGCTTAAGGCCTTGCCGTGCCAGCCGTTCATATCCTCCAGAAAAGAGACGCCCTTGCCCTTGATGGTGCGGGCGATGACGGCCACCGGGCGGCCGGAGACCCGGGCAGCCTCCCGGTAGGCGGCCAGAACGGCTGGGTAAGAATGGCCGTCGATGGCATAAGTCTCCCAGCCGAAGGCCCCCAGGCGGCGCTCATAGGCAGAGAGATCATGGCCGTACATGGTTTCGCCCCGCTGCCCCAGGCGGTTGACGTCAATGACGGCCACCAGATTGTCCAGGCGGTAGTGGGCGGCGATGGCCA
Source organism: Desulfobaccales bacterium (assembly GCA_037481655.1). Classification (NCBI taxonomy): domain Bacteria; kingdom Pseudomonadati; phylum Thermodesulfobacteriota; class Desulfobaccia; order Desulfobaccales; species Desulfobaccales bacterium. Next base: position 2,735 of record JBBFLF010000003.1, read on the forward strand.
CCGCCTCCCACACCGAGCCCTCCGCCATTTCGCTGTCCCCCAACAGTACGTAAGTGCGGTAGGGCAGGCGGTCCAGGTACTTGGCGTTCAAAGCCATGCCCACGCCGATGGACAGGCCCTGGCCCAGGGAGCCGGTGGCCGCTTCCACATACGGGAAGGCCACGCTGGGGTGGCCCTCCAGGGGCGAGCCCAATTTCCGGTAGCGGCTGATGAGCTCCTCTTCGGAGAGCTGCCCCGCCGCCACCCACAGGGCATAGAACAGGGGCGAGGCGTGGCCCTTGGAGAAGATGAGACGGTCGTTGTTGGGATGGCGGGGATCGTCGGGAAAATAGCGGAAGGTGCCGCCGAAGAGCAGGCCGGCCATGAGTTCCACTGCGGAGAGAGACGAGGTGGGGTGACCGGAGCCGGCCTCCGTGGTGCAGGCCAAAATGAGGTAGCGGATATAGGTGGACAGGCGGGCCAGGTGCTCCAGATCCGCGGGCATGAGGACTCTCCTTGTGGCACAGATGGGCGGTTCGGGCCATTTACCGGTACCCGGGGCTAACCGGGCCGTGGCCTCATTATACCGCGGCCCCCGGGGGAATCAACCGGCGGTTTCCTCGCAGCCGCCTCCCTCCGGCGGCGCCCCGTGCAATTGACAGGTGGCGGTGGAGTAGTCCAGGGAGCAGCAGTGGTCCAGGTGATACAGCACCACCGTCAGCACCAGGGCGCCCAGAAACATCCACAAGGGCCCGAAAAGCCACAAGGCCACCGGCACCGCCAGGTAGTAAGCCCGCATCCCTAGGGTGTAGTGCAGCATGCCCAGGTCCAGGGTGTGGGCGATGAAGCCGGGGGTGAGCACCGGATCGCAGGCCGCCGGCACGTTGATGAGAAAATTCACCTGGTTGAGATAGCGGATGGCCAGGGTGAAGCTGAAAAAGGCGAAGAAAAAATGCAGGCTCAGGAGCATAAGCTTGGCCAAGAACAGGCTCTGCACCCGGGTGAGGATGGCGGTGAGCTCGAAGTTGAGCTCCGCCAGCAGCTCGGCCCGGAAGAGGAAGCTCAGCAGCCCCAGTCCGATGAGCATGGCGGTGGAGGCCAGGAAACTCGCGGCCATGATCCAGTTGCGCAGGGTCTGCACCGACAGGATGTCCCGGCGCTCCCGCATGATGGACTCCACCCACATGTAGCGCAGGTGGCGGGTGACGCCGAGATAGGTCATGAGTGGCGCCCGGCGCACCTGCCAGGCCCAATACAGATGATAGCCGGACAACAGCACAAAGGTGAGCGCGGGATAGACGATCTCCGCCCAGGGCAGACCTGTCATGGTTCCTCCTTGTTTGGTTTCCGGGAGAGGGGGCCAGGAGTCACAAACCTCTGCCCCCTCTCCCGGACCCTCACCCCCAAACCCTTATAGGGCGGGGGAAGGGAGTGTGCCACTCCTTCCCATTTAACATAGCACAACCGGCAAACCGAGGGCAGACGGTGCGGGCAAGTGGTCCCTTGAGCCCCGGCTGCGGGAAAGCAGGCAGCATAAATGATGCTTTCGGGTATAATGGAACGGCAGGGCAGGAGAGGGGGACGGCCTGCCGGCATGTCCCAGGGAGACCCAGATGGCGCGACATTCCTTGGATGCCCTTTTCAAACCGGAGGCGGTGGCGGTGTTGGGGGCCAGTCCCACTCCGGAGAGTTTCGGCCGCCGGCTGCTGGACAACCTCCTGGATTACGGTTTTCTGGGCCGGATCTACCCGGTCAACCCCAAATACGAAGAAATTTTGGGGCTGGACTGCTATCCCTCGGTGAGCGCCATCGGGGCGACGGTGGACCTGGCGGTGGTGGCCGTGCCCATCGCCCAGGTGCCGGCAGTCATCGGGGAATGCGGCACTGCGGGCATCTCCGCCGCGGTCATCCTTTCCACCGGCGGCCGGGAGGTGGGGCCCGACGGGGAAAAGCTGGAAGCGGACATCCGGGCGGCTGCCGCCAAAACCGGCCTGAGGTTTCTGGGGCCCGGCTCTTGGGGAATGCTGTGCCCGCCCTCCCGCTTGGCGGTGACTTTCTCCCCACTGTGCGCCAAGCTGGGGCATCTGGCCTTCATCTCCCAAAGCGGCGCCATGTGCAGCTCCATTTTGGGCTGGGCCACCCAGAAGAACATCGGCTTCAGCCATTTCATCAGCCTCGGGTCCAAGGCGGATCTGGACTTCGCCGACCTCATCGATTATTTGGGCAACCAGGAGTCCGCCCGCAGCATCATCATTTACATGGAAAACCTCACCCGGCACCGCAAATTCATGAGTGCCTGTCGGTCGGTGTCCCGGGTCAAGCCCATCATTGTGGTGAAGGCCGGGCGCCGGCCGGCCGCCGGGGCAGGGGAGGGGGGGCCGGACGAGGACGCGGCCTATGACGCCGCCTTCCGCCGGGCCGGCATCATCCGGGTGGACACGGTGGGGCAGCTCTTCCGCTGCGCCGAGGCCTTGGGCAAAATGGCGCCGCCGGTGAGGGGCGATCTGGGCATCATCACCAATGCCCGGGCTCCGGGGCTCATGGCGGTGGACGCCTTGGCCCGCTGGGGCCAGGCACCCGCGGCTTTGTGCCCCGAGACCACCGAAAAGCTGGCCACGGTGCTGCCGCCCCATTGGACCCCCGGCAACCCCGTGGACATCCTGGGGGACGCCGACCCGGAGCGCTATGCCCGGGTGCTGGAAGTGGCCCTCCAGGCGCCGGAGTTCGCCGGGCTGGTGATCATCTTAAGCCCCCTGGCCCAGACGGATCCGGTGCAGACGGCCAGGGAAGTGGCAGCCCGGGTGCCGCCGGGGCGGCCGGTGTTTGCCGTGTGGATGGGCGGCGATGAGATGGCGGGAGGCTTGAAAATCCTCAACGAAGCCGGCATCCCGACGCTGGAGACCCCGGAGCAGGCGGTGGACACCTTCATGGAGATGTTCTCCTACTCCCGGCGCCTCAAAGTGCTCCAGGAGACGCCGCCCCGCCTGCCCCAGGAGATCACCGTCAACACCCGCCAGGCCCGGGCTTATCTGGATCACTGCCTGTGGGAGGGCCGCTCGTCTTTGACGGAGCTGGAATCCAAGGCGGTGCTGGCGGCCTACGGGCTCCCCACCAATCTGACGGTGGCTGCCGGTAGCGCCGCCGACGCGGTGCGGGAGGCCCGGAATCTGGGCTACCCGGTGGTTCTGAAGATTCATTCCCCGGATATTCCCCACAAATCCGAGGTCCATGGGGTGCGCTTCTATCTGCGCAGCGACGAGGAGGTGCGCGCCGCCTATGAGGAGATGATCGGTGAGGCCCGGCAGCGCCTTCCTGAGGCCACCATCTGGGGGGTGACGGTGCAGACCCAGGAGCCGGAGGCGGACTGCGAGCTCCTGTTGGGCTGCCGCCAGCACCCCGACTTCGGTCCCCTCATCCGCTTCGGGCTGGGGGGAGTGATGGCGGAGGTCCTCCAGGATTGGGCCGTGGACCTGCCGCCTTTGAACCTGCACCTGGCCCACAGCCTCATCCGCAAGACCCGGGTGCACCGGGTGCTAATGGGCTACCGGGACATTCCCCCCGCCAACCTGGACCTCCTGGCGGAGATCCTGGTGCGCCTCTCCCACCTGGTCACCGATTTCCCGGAAATCGCGGACCTGCTCATCAACCCCCTCATGGTGGTGGGGGGGCGCTTTGTGGCGGTGGACGCCCATCTGGACATCCGACCGGCCACGGTCCCCGCGCCCCGGCATCTCATCATCGCCCCCTATCCCAACCAGTATGAGACCGCCTGGATGCTCAGGGACGGCACCCCCGTCTTGCTTCGGCCCATGAAACCGGAGGATGAGCCCTTAGTTTTCGACTTTTTGCAGAAATGCTCAGACGATACCCTTTATTTCCGGTATTTCCGCCGCATCAAGAACTGGACCCATGAGATGTTGGTGCGCTTTACCCAGAACGATTACGACCGGGAGATCGGCCTCATGGCCGTGGGCCAGCCGCCGGGGCCGGAGGTGATGATGGGGGTGAGCCGCCTGGTGATGGACGCCGATCACCGGACGGCGGAATTCGCCATCATCGTGGCCGACCCCTGGCAGGGCAAGGGCCTGGGCCCCCGCCTGGTGCAGGGGGCCATTGACATCGCCCGGGACCAGGGGGTGAAGAAGCTCTACGGCGATGTGCTGCCCCAGAACCAGCCCATGCTGGATCTGGCCCGCCGCCTGGGCTTCACCCTGAAGCGCCGGGACGATATGATGCGCCTGGAGATGGACCTGGAGGCGGCACCGGTGGCTGAAGTGTGAGGACAGGAGATGGAGATGGCAGAGGCAAAAACCTTTCCCGCACCTGAAACCCCCTTGACGGAGTCCCAGGCCCGGGCCCTGGCCCATTGGTGGGGCGGCTGCTACCGGCCGGAGCAGGGGCGCCACGTTGTCCTGCTGCCCGGTTTCCCGGAGGAGGTCTGGACCCGGGAGCAGGCCTGCCGGGTGGAGCACCGGCGGCCGGAGATCAATCCGGCGGCGGTGGACTGGGTGGGGTGATGAGCTTCCCACCGGCCCGGCGGGCCGGGAAAAACCAAGGGGCGGAACCAAATAATGCAGGTTTCCCACTCCGGCTCAGGAAGGCAAGGACGCAGGCAGCGTGCCCTCCCGGGGCTGCCTGGGAATAAATCCGTCTATCCGAAAACTTATGCGTCTCGACTGGCGCTTTAAGCTGAGCCTGGCTTTGGTGGCCGTCTCCCTGGCCATCTACGGGGTCAATTACCTCATCTTCCGGGATTGGGGCTACATGATGCGCCTGTTTTTCGGGCAGCTGGGTTTTTTGCCCCTGTCCATCATCGTGGTGACCCTGGTGATCAACCAGCTTCTGGCCACCCGGGCGCAGCAGGCCCGCCTCCATAAGATGAACATTGTCATCGGCGCCTTTTTCAGCGAGGTGGGGGTGGCCCTGCTACGGCGCTGCCTCCGCTTCGATGCCCGCCGGGATCAGCTCCAGCAGGCCATCGGCGCTTTAAGCCGCTGGTCGTCGGCGGATTTCCAGGAGGCCCATGAAATGCTGGCCCGCCACCCCTATGCTGTGGACCTAGATCTGGGAGACCTGACGGAGCTCAAAGAATTTCTCATCCGCAAACGGGATTTCCTCTTGCGCCTCCTGGAAAACCCCACGCTTCTGGAGCATGAGGCCTTCACCAATCTGCTCTGGGCGGTCTGCCACCTGGGGGAGGAGCTGGGCTACCGCCGGGACGTGAGCCGTCTGTCCCCGGCGGACCGGGAGCACCTGGCCGGCGACCTGGAGCGCGCCTATCGCCTGCTGGCGGCTCAGTGGCTCACCTATTTGCAGTATCTGAAGCGGGCCTACCCCTATCTCTTCTCCCTGGCGGCCCGCATCAACCCCCTGCGACCCCGGGCCAAAGCGGAGATTGACCTCTCGGGATCTTAGCCCTGACGCGCCCGGAGGCAAGAAAGGAGCTCCTATGTATTATGTGGCGGTGCGGCGGGATTTTGTGGCCCAGCATTATCTGGTGGGGGGCGACTGGGGTCCGGAGAATCTGCGCCATTCCCACCACTACCAGGTGGAGGTGGAGCTGGCCGGCAAGCGGCTGGATGAGCACGGCTACTTGGTGGATATTGTGGACCTGGAGGTGTATCTCTCGGAGGTGATCGCCCATTTCCGTGACCGCACCTTAAACGAGCTGCCGGAATTCGCCGGCCTCAACCCCAGCATCGAGCACTTCGCCCGCATCTTCTGCCATGCCCTCAAGGGCAAGCTGGCCGCGCCCCATCTGAGCAGCATCCGGGTGAAGATCTGGGAGACGGGCATCGCCTGGGCCGCCTACCAGGAAGACTTTTAATGCACCTGGCCCTGGTCCTCTATGGGGACCTGACCTTCCAAAGCGGCGGTTTCCTTTATGACCGGCGGTTGGTGGAGTATCTCCGGCAGCGGGGGGCCAGGGTGGAGGTGGTCTCCCTCCCCTGGCGGGCTTACCCCCTGGGATTGCTGGACAATTTCTCCCCGGGCTTAAGGCGCCGCCTCATGGGATTGGCCCCGAAGCTCCTCCTCCAGGACGAGTTGGCCCACCCCTCCCTCTTCTGGCTGAACCGCTGCCTGCGACAAGGGAAAAAGCTGGTGGCGGTGGTGCATCACCTGCGCTGCTCCGAGCCCCGGGCCTCGTTCCTGAACCGCCTCTATGCTCAGGTGGAGCGCCGTTATCTGGACACCCTGGACGGCTGCCTCAGCAACAGCCGGGCCACCCTGGCCAGCGTCCACCGCCTCCTGGGCCGTCAGCTCCCCGGGGTGGTGGCGCCGCCGGGCATCCAGAGCTTCCCCCGCCTGCCCGGCCCGAAGGCGATCATCGCCCGGGTGCAACAGCCGGGCCCCCGCCGCCTCCTTTTTGTGGGCAATGTCATCCCGCGCAAGGGCTTGCACATCCTGGTCGCCGCCCTGGAAAGCCTGCGCTCCCGGGACTGGCGCCTGACGGTGGCGGGCAGCCTTGATATGGCGCCGAGGTATGTACGGCGGATCAGAGAACGTCTGGCCGCCACGGGCTTAAGCCCCCGGGTGGAGTTCACCGGGTTGCTCACGGCCCCGGAGCTGGCCCAACACCTGCACCGCAGCCATATTATGGTGGTCCCTTCCTTCTATGAAGGCTTCGGCATCTGCTACCTGGAGGGCATGGCCTTCGGGCTGCCGGCCATCGGCGGGGCGGCGGGGGGCGCCGCGGAGATCATCACCCATGGGAGGAACGGCTTTTTGCTGCCCCCGGGGGACGCAGGTGCGCTGGCGGCTTACTTAGAGCGCCTGCTCACCGATGAGCGCCTGCTCCTGGACCTGAGTCTGGCAGCTTACCAGCGCTTTCGGGCCCACCCCACCTGGGAGGAGAGCCTGGAGGGCGCTTGGCGGTTTCTCCTCTCTTTGGCGGACCAAACATGACACACGTCGATTTTCTTCGCTATCTGCGGGCCAAGGTGACGGTGGATGACCGCAGCCTGAACCGGCCCGTCTTTGACGCCCTGGCCCGGTTGCTCCTGCCGCCGCAGGAGAGCCGGAGCCTCACGGTCCTGGAGGTGGGCTGCGGGCTGGGGAGCATGGCCGCCCGCCTCACCGACTGGGGGCTCTTTCGCCGGGTGCGGTATCTGGGAGTGGATGTGGATCCGGCCTGCGTGGCCGCCGCCCGGGAGGGGCTGCCTGGCTGGGCCCGGGAGCGGGATCTGGGAGTCAGCTACACCGACCGGGGCGACCTGGTCCTCAGCGGCCCGGGCCGCCACCTGGAGCTGGCCTTCCGGGTGGGGGACGCCCGGGAATTTCTCCGCAACCCCGCCTTGGCCGGGGCCTGCGACCTGGTCCTGGCCCACGCCTTCCTGGATCTGCTGCCCCTGGAAGAGACCGTGCGGCTGCTTCTGGCCTGCCTGGCGCCGGGAGGGGCTTTCTATCTCACCCTCAATTTCGACGGCACCACCATCTTCTGGCCGCCCCTGGACCCGGAGCTGGACGAGCGGGTGACGAGCCTCTACCACCTGAGCATGGACGAGCGCCGGCTGGCGGGCCTTCCTACCGGCGGCAGCCAGACAGGCCGCCAGCTCTTCGGACTTCTCCCCGCTGCCGGGGGCCGGATTCTGGCCGCGGGCGGCTCCGAGTGGGTGGTCTTCACCGGGTCCCAAGGCTATCCGGCGGAGGAGGGCTACTTCCTCAGGTGCATTCTGGCCATGGTGGAGGAGTCCCTCAGCGGCCGCCTGCCCGCCGAGGAGTTGGATTATTGGCTGGCCCGGCGACGGCGTCAGCTGAAGGCGGGGGAGCTGGTGTTCCTGGCCCGCCACCTGGATTTCTGCGGGGTGAAGGACTGATGGCCACCCTCCGTGACCGGCTGCGCTCCTTGAGAGTCATCATTTACGACTGCGACGGGGTGCTGGTGGATTCCAGCCGGGCCAACCAAGCCTTTTACAACCACATCCTGGCGCACTTCGGCCTGCCGCCCCTTACTCCGGAGCAATGGCAGGTGGTGAAACCCCTCACCGCGGTGGCGGCCCTGGACTACTTGTTTGAGGGCCATCCCGCCAGGGAAGCCGCCCAGGAATACCAGAAAACCGTGGACAATACCCCCTTCCTTCCGCTCCTCACGCCGGCACCGCACCTGCAAGAGACCCTGGCCCGGCTGCAGGGTCACTATCATCTGGCCATCGCCACCAACCGGGGGAAGAGCCTGCCCCTGGTCCTGGAGGCCCTGGAGCTCACCCCCTACTTTGACTTCATGGTCACCAGCCTGGAGGTGCGCCATCCCAAGCCCCATCCCGAGTGTTTGGAGCGGGTGCTGGCCCATTTCCAGGTGCCGCCCTCTGAGGCCTGCTACCTGGGCGACAGCGCCGTGGACCAGGAGACCGCCGCCAATGCCGGAGTCCTCTTCGGGGCCTATCGCGCCCCGCATCTTGAGGGGGACTTCCACCTGGCCGACCATCTGGACCTCCCCACCCTGCTGGGCCTCTGACATGCGCCACCGCCCGGACAGGCGGTTTCCCTTTGGCAAATCAAACCTCTTCCTGGTCGAAAGGGCTTGGCGCCGGCGGGAAAATTGATACAATATGGCGTTTTTTGAATTCGTGGACATTAAACTTCAGGCCGAAACGTTCATTTCGCCTTTAAACAATGAATTCAAAAACTGGGATTCAGTCCCCCAACCCAACCTTGAAACTTGAACCTAAACCCTGACTTTGGGCTTTGGGCTTTGAACTTTGGACTTTTAGGCAGGAGAAGAGGACATGCAGGCAGGCAATGCGGGTGAGAAAGTGACGGTGGCCGGCGGCGCTGCGGTGATGGTGCCGGAGCGGCCCGTTATTCTGTTCATCGAAGGGGACGGCACCGGCCCGGACATCTGGCGGGCGGCCCAGCCGGTCCTGGACGCCGCGGTGGCCAAGGCCTACGGCGGCAGGCGGGCCATCCGCTGGCAGGAGGTGCTGGCCGGGGAGAAGGCCTTCCAGGCCACGGGGAGCTATCTCCCGGAAGAGAGCCTCCGCGCCCTAAGGGAATACCGGGTGGCCATCAAGGGCCCCCTCACCACCCCGGTGGGGGGCGGCTTCCGCTCCCTCAACGTCACCTTGCGCCAGGTGCTGGATCTTTACGCCTGCATCCGGCCGGTGCGCTATTACGAAGGGGTGCCCAGCCCCTTGAAGGAGCCCTGGAAGATCGACATGGTGGTCTTCCGGGAGAACACCGAAGACGTTTACGCGGGCCTGGAGTGGCCGGCCCAGTCGCCGGAGGCCCAGCGCCTCATCCGCTTCCTCAACGAGGAGCTGGGCTGCCGGCTGGACCCTGGCGCCGCCATCGGCATCAAGCCCATGACCGAGCGCTGCTCCAAGCGCCTGGTGCGCATGGCCCTGCGCTACGCCCTGGAGCGGGGCCGCGCCAGCGTCACCCTGATGCACAAGGGCAACATCATGAAATACACCGAGGGCGCCTTCCAGAACTGGGGCTATGAGGTGGCCCTGGAGGAGTTTGAGGACCGGGTCATCTCCGAGGCCGAGGTGGCCAGCCGCTACCACTGGCAGGTGCCTGAGGGCAAGGTGGTCATTAAGGATAGGCTGGCGGACAATCTCTTCCAGCAGGTGCTGCTCCGGCCCGAGGAATACGATATCCTCGCCACCCCCAACCTCAACGGCGACTACATCTCCGATGCCCTGGCGGCCCAGGTGGGGGGGCTGGGGATGGCCCCCGGCGCCAACATCGGCGATGATTGCGCCATCTTCGAGGCCACCCACGGCAGCGCCCCCAAGTATGCCGGTCAGGACAAGGTGAACCCCAGCTCCGTCATCCTCTCCGGGGCCATGCTTCTGGAGTTTTTAGGCTGGCACGAGGCCGCCCGCCTCATCCACGCCGCCATCCCCAAGGCGCTGAAGGACGGCGTCGCCACTTATGATTTGGCCCGCCAGCTCCCCGGCGCAAAGGAAGTCTCCTGCTCCGCCTTCGGCCAGGCGCTCATTGACCGGATGTGAGGGGAGTCCAAAGTCCAAGGTCCAAAGTCGGGGGTCAAGGTTCAGGGTTCCGGGTACAAAGTTCAAGGTTCAAGGTTGAGTCCAAAGTCCAAAGCCCAAGGTCCAAAGTCGGGGCTTTGGGAATTTAAAGTTCAAGGTTCAAAGTTCCGGGTTTTGGGGCGAAGGTTTCAGGTTCCAAGTTCAAAGTCAAGTCCAGAACCTGAGGCCCAAATTCTGAAAGAAAGTGGGAGGTTGAAAATCTGTAGTTAAGGATAAAAGCGGTAAAACCGAATTATTCCCTGCGGGGAGGATTAATAGTTTGAAGTTTAAGCTTTATAAAGGTCTATTGCTAAAAGTTTTAGGCAAAGGGACCAAACCGATTATTCAACCCCCCGCCTAATAACTTTGAACCTTGAACCTGGAACTTTGAACTATCAAGTATGGACTTTGGACTCAACCCCCGACTTTGGTCTTGGGACTCTTAACTTTGAACCTTGAACCTGGAACTTTGAACCCCTGGCCTGGAACTTTGAACTTTGAACCTTGAACCTGGAACTTTGAACTTTGGACCTTGGGCTTTGGACTTTGGACTCTTTCAGTGTCTCAGCGGCTTTCCCCACCCCACCTCCTCCAGGCCGGATTCCTCCACCACCTGGGCCAGGACGGCCAGCTTCACCGCCTGCACCTTGCGATAGACTTCGTGGAAGGGCCTGAGCTCCCCGTCCACGGTGAGCAGATGCCGCTCCACCTCAATGCCGAAGAGGCGCTCGTTTTCCTGTAAGTATGGCCGGATGAGGTCCCAGTCGGCCTGGCTGAGCTCCACCAGCTCGCCGCCGTTAAGCTGGTCCTCCCCCACCAGACGGTAAGGGTCCCGGATGTAGATGGCGCCGCCGGAGGCCAAAGAAAAGAGGTTGGCGCCCGGGTAAGGGGTGGCCTGTTCCTGGATCCGGCCCCGGTGGTCGAAGGTGAGGCCGTTGACGATGACAAAACCGCCGCCGTTGAGGGGATCGCCGGCCATGAAGGACTCCGCCAGGAAGTCCAGGGCGGTGCCGTTGATCACCACCCGCGGGCGGCCCACGGCGTTGATGAGCGGCCGGCCGGCGGCGTTCCCCAGCACGTAAACCTCGCCCCCTTTGGCGCCGTACATGAAGGTCTGCCCCACGTCGCCAAAGACCACGAGCTTGCCCCGCTTCATGATCTGGCCCAACTGATCCTGGCCGTTGCCGTGCACGTAAATCTCCATGCCGTCAATGCCGCTGGCCAGGTAGTCCCCGGAGCTGCCGTAGACGTCGATGCGCACGTCGTCGGTCCCGAGCCCGAAGCCGCAACCGGTGAAGCGCTGACCCCGGTAGCCGTGGCAGATAAAGCGCCGCCAGCCCAGGGCATGGGCCTGGCAGAGCAGCCGGGCGTCGCAGTCCTCGCCCTCGGGCGGAAACTTGGCGGCGTGGAGCACCAGGACTGCGTCCGGCCGGTGTGGCGGTACGAGCCTATCCCGGGTGTCCCAGTCAATGGCCCGATAGCGGCTGGAATGCTCCGTCCCCATGGGCGGCACCGCCAGAAGGATCTCCGTCAAGGTGTCCATGAGCAGGCGCACCAAGTGGCTGCGCTTCTTGTCGCCGGGGTCGTAGCGCCGGTCCAGAAGCAGGGTGAGGCCGTTAATCAGGGCGGCCTTGAGCTCATCATCCTCCCGGGCCAGCCGGGCCCCCATCTGGATGAACTCGAGAAAGCGGGAGTAGGGCCAGTTGGGCACCCGCAGCCGCACATGCTCGTAGAAGTCCCGGCCGCTTTTGTCGGCCAAAAGCTCGGTGAGGAGCGGGGTCGTCTCCGCCAGGCGCTCCTCGTCCAGGGGCAGGACCGTTCCCTCCCAGGGCTTCTGGAACCAGGGCACGGTGGTGGGCTTGCCGAACTTGTCGTGGCAGCTTAGGAGCATTTTGCCGTTCTGCTTCTCCAGGGAGAAGATGAAGGCGCCGCCGTCGGTGTGGCTGCCGCCCCGGGCGTTCCAGTAAAGATCGGCCACCGGACAGAAGCGGGGGTCCTCCGCCGCCAGCGAGGCCAGGGTGGCGTCGATGGCCTGCTTTTCCGAGCACACCAGGCCGATCTGCACCTGGCCTTCGGAGAGCGCAAAGACCTGGGGCCGGAGCATGGAGGTGTCGGTGATGCCGATGAGCTCCAGGCGCTGCTTCGCCGTGTCGTTTCTGGCGATGATGAAAAACCAGGGCCCGTCCGGGGAGCCGTGGATGTGGGCCGCCTGCAGGTGCCGGTAGACCTTCTGCTTCTCCGGCGGCAGGAGGTCAAAATCCCGCTCGGTGGTGGGGGCCAGCGCCTCAATGACATACTCCAGAGGATAGCCGTAGAGCCGATGCCACAGGTCAAAGAGCAGCACCGCCACCTCGGTGTCGGTAAGGAACTGGGGGTAGAAATGGCGTTGGCTTAAATATTCGCTCACCGAGTGGTAGTTGGCGAAATCGCCGTTGTGCACCAAGGCCACGTTCAAGGCCGCGAAGGGATGGGCGCCCCCCGGGTGCCAGACCCGCCCCCGGGTGGGATAGCGCTGGTGAGCGATCCAGATGTGGGCCTTGAAATCCAGGAGGTTGTAGTATAGAGCCGCTTCCTCGGCGTAACCCACAATCTTCAGGATCATGAGATTGCGGCCCTGGGAGAGCACAAAGGCCTTCTTCTCCCCCAAAGACGCATAAAAAGCCTGGTTGAGCCGGTAGCAGTTCTGGGAGACGAACTCGTCCTCCACCATGCGCCAGGGGAGCTCATAGAGGCGGTGCCGGTGGATGAAATACTGCAGCACCTCGGGCTTGACCCGGACAAAATAGCGCCAGACGTCCGGCGGCCGCACCTCCAGGCCGGGCAGGTCCCGCCAGTCGGCCATGGCCGGCACCGGCGCCTGGTGGTCCACCCGAAAGACGTTGGTGATGAAGCGAGCCTCCACCTGGGGGCGCACCTCGGGGTCGAGATAAGCCACCTGGATGAGGTAGCTCTCCTCCAGGATCTCCTGGCTCACCCCCAAAGAGGCCGCGTCCAACCCCACCGCGGCGATGCCGCCGCCCTTGCCGTTGCCCCGGTTGTGCATCTGCACCGAGGGCAGGAAGATGTGCTTCCCGGAGACCGGGACCGAGGCGGCAAAGCCCGTGACCCCACAGCCGCCTTCGTCCTCGCCTTTGATCACCCGGTCGGCGGGATAAGGACGGGGGAGATGGCGACGAGTTTCCCAAAGCTTTAAGCCATATTGCGACATGTTATTCACCGATGGAGTCCAAAGTCCAAGGCCCAAAGTCCAAAGTCAGAAAGAATTAGTCCAAAGTCCAAAGTCAAAAAGATTAGTCCAAAGTCAAAAGTCCAAAGCCCAAGGTCCAAGGTCAAATGAATTAGTCCAAGGTCCAAGGTCCAAAGTCCAAGGTCAAATGAATTAGTCCAAAGTCCAAAGGCAAAAGTCAGATAGATTCGTCTAAAAGTGCAGGGGTTGTTAAAAAATTTAAGATATAGAAAAAATTAATCTATTTGTATTTGCTGCCTTTGTGCGTTGACTCTTTGATATATCTCATGAAACCGGCTATCAGGCGCGACGTTTCATCCGCCAAATCCAGAAGATGATGAAACTGATTCTGGTCAATCAGACCTGCATCCACAGCCGCATAAATCTGGGCTTTCAGTTCTCCCACCGAGCCTTTGGCGATGGAGAGGAATTGCCGGAATTCCTTGTCACCCTCCCGTTCAAAGCCCTCAGCAATATTGGCCATGATGGAAATGGCCGAGCGCCTCAGTTGGTCTCTCAACACAAAATCCATCGCCAGAGTGCCCTGACTTGTTATTTGATAAATATTTTTGGTCAACTCCCGGGCCTTTCTCCAGGCCTCAATCTCCTCAAATCTTTCAATTTTCCCCATTGTCCTTCGCCTAAAACTATTCCAACTTCGGTCTTAAAAAACTTTGGACTTTGGACTTTGGACTTTGGACTCGAAAAACGACTTTGGACTTTGGGCCTTGGACTTTGGACTCGAAAAATGACTTTGGACCTTGGACTTTGGACTTTGGACTCTCACACCCCCCGCCGGATATCATCCTCCACCGGCAGGTTGTAGTAGTCCAGGTGGACCAGGGTGTCGGTGCGGCCCACCAGCTCCCGGATACTGCGCATGCCGAAGCGGCGCAGGATCTCTTTCAGCTGCCAGGTCCAGGCATGGTAGAGGTTGCACACCCGGCGGGTGCCCCACTCCACCGTCATCATGGCCACCAGCTCCGGGTCGGTGGTGGCAATGCCCCGGACACAGCCCCGCCCGGACTCGCATTGATAGCAGCGGATGCACTCCAGGGCCACCATCTCGGCGGTGCCCACCTGGCAGCCGTCGGCCCCCAGGGCGATGGCCTTGGCCACATCAAAGGCGGTGCGGATGCCCCCCGAGGCGATGAGGGTCACCTGGTCCCGGATGCCCTCCTGCACCAGGAACTGGTGCACCTTGGGGATGGCCAGCTCGATGGGCATGGCGATGTTCTTCTTGGCGATGTCCGGCGCCGCGCCGGTGCCGCCGTAGCTGCCGTCCAGCTGCACCACGTGGGCCCCGGCGTAGTAGCTCCCCACCGCCACCATGTCCACGTCCGTGGGGGTGGAGACCTTCACCGACACCAGGGCCCGGGGGTTGACCTCCTTGATCCAGTCGATGTGTTTTTTGTGGTCCTCCACGGAGTAGACGCTGTGGAAGGGGAAAGGGCTGAAAAGGGCGCTTCCGGGCACGCTCTCCCGCATGCGGGCCACCGCCGGGGTGACCTTGTCGCCCAAGAGGTGCCCGCCCAGCCCCGGTTTGGCGCCCTGGGCATACTTGAACTCCACCATGCGCACCCGCTGGATGGTGTCCTCCCGGACGCCGAAAAGCCCGGTGGCCACCTGGGTGACCACGTGATCGTCATACGGGTAGAGCTCCTCCGGGTAGCCCCCTTCGCCGGTGGAGAGGAGGGTGTTGAAGCGGGTGGCGGCCCGCACCCGGGAGAGGATGGTGTTGATGCTCACCGAGCCGAAGGACATGCCGGCGGAATACCAGGGCACCGATAGTACCACCTGGGGCCGGCCGTCATGGCGCCGGTTCAGGGGGAGCTCCAGAGAGATATCTTCATGCCGGAGTTTGAGGTCCTTGGGCTGGGGCGGGAAGAAGAAGCGCAGCTTGTCAAAGCCGCCCCCCGAGTTGCCGGTGCGGTATTCCAGATCGGCATAGGGGAGGGTGCCGAATTCCGCCATCCACCAGGTGCTAAGGAGCAGGTCCGCGGTCCAGCGGTAGTCCCCCAAGGTGTTATAGACCGGGTGCAGCCGGATGCTTAAGGCCTGGGTGGGGCAGCGCCTAACGCAGTAGAAGTCGTTTTTCTCGCAGGCCGGCCCCAGACACAGGTAACTTAAGGGCTTGCGGATGAACTTGTTCGCCTTGGTGTGCACCCCATAGGGGCAGACCTCCACGCAGGTGCCGCATTGGATGCACTTGGCCTCGTTGCGCCACACCCGCCATTTGGACAGGGGGTTCTTGAACCGGCAGGGGGTGCGCACCGGCGTCCAGGGCCCGGGGCCCCAGGCTTCGTTGTCAATTTTCAAAGCAGTTTCCATCATGTTTTAATCCAAAGCAAAAAATTAGTCCAAAGTCCAAAGCCCAAAGTCCAAGGTCCAAAGTCAAAAATTAGTCCAAGGTCCAAGGCCCAAAGTCCAAAGTCGGAAAAGAGTCCAAAGCCCAAAGTCCAAGGTCCAAAGTCAAAAATTAGTCCAAGGTCCAGAGTCCAAAGTCAGAAAAGAGTCCTAATTTTATGGTCCAAGGTCCAAAGTTGGAAATGAGTCCAAAGTCCAAAATCGAAAGTCCAAGGTCAAATCAAGTTTTAGTGTCTAAATAAAAATTCAAAAGTTAAAGATTCAAAGATTTAAAGTTCAAAAGTCAAAAATTCAAGTCGAAAATACTTTTTTAATACAATCCATTGAAGTCAAAGCCATAGAAATATGGTTTATTTTTGCCACAAGCCTTGGACTTTGGACTTTGGGCCTTGGACTTTTGACTTTTGTATTGACTTTGGGCCTTGGACTTTGGACTTTTTTATTGGACTTTGGACTTTGGACTATCTTCATTCCCCTTCCCGCCTGAGGCCCTCCGGGGTGGGGCGGGAGAACAGGGGCGCAAAGATCTCCCGCTCCAGCTCCTCCACAAACATGGCCCGGCCCACCTCGCCCCGCAGGCGGCGCACCTCCCTAAGCCCCATGGCGCCCAAGACCTCCAGGAGCTGATTGTTCCAGGCCCCCAGGAGGTTCACCTGGCGCTGGGCCCCGCGGTTCGGGTCCAGGTTGTCGATGGCCACCGGACACTCACCGCCCCGTTGACAGGCCCGGCACAACCGGCACTCCAGGGCCAGAAGCAGCGGCAGGTCCACGACCACCCCGTCAGCGCCGCAGATGATGGCCTTGGCCACATGCTCCGCCAAGGCGATGCCCCCGGAGGCCAGAAGCGTCACGGTGTCCCGGAGGTTGTCCTCCACCAGTTGCAGGTGCGCCGCCCGGATGAGGTCTTTGAGGTGCTGCTCCTGAGCCCCCAAAAAGCCCCGGGCATGGTGGTCACAGAAGAGGTGGACGACCTCGGCCCCGGCCTGGGCCAGCTCCGACACCCGCGAGGCAGCCCGATCGTCCGCCGGCACCTTGATCATGATGACCAGACCTGGATGACGGCGTTTCAGGGCCTCCATCTGGGTCAGCACGCCCTCATGGTCGGTGAGCTCCACCAGCCGGACTTGGGCAAGGAGCGGGTCTTCGGGATC
The DNA here is from genome assembly GCA_037481655.1 of Desulfobaccales bacterium. Taxonomy (NCBI): domain Bacteria; kingdom Pseudomonadati; phylum Thermodesulfobacteriota; class Desulfobaccia; order Desulfobaccales; species Desulfobaccales bacterium. The sequence goes on from JBBFLF010000003.1 coordinate 19,432, forward strand.
AGCGAGGCCGGTGGGGAAGCTGAGGCACAGGTGCTCCGCCTCCGTGGCCAGGTCCGGGGTGACGTTTTCCCGGGCGAAGACCGCCAGGGTCTTGAGGCTCTTGGCCGCGCCTGCCAAGGCCCGGCGCACCAGCTCCGGCCCGGCGCTGAAGGGCGGCTCGGCCAAGAGCACCGGCAGGGGAATCTCCACCTGGGGCGGCGGCTCGAAGGTGAGCCGGCCCTCGGCGTCAAAGACCAGAAAGAGCGGCTTGCGGCCCAGATCGATGGCGGTGCTGATGTACTCCCGGCCGTGGATGCCGTCCCGGGTGGGCCGAACGATCTCGCTCATGTCGGTCCAGATGCTGTCAAAGCCGGGGCCGGCAAAGGGCCCGCCGTAGCCCGCGCCGGAGACCGGAATCTTGCCGGTCTCCGCCTGAAACCAGGTGGACTGGATGACCGCCGGGGTCCAGTAATCATCCCCCAGGCGGCGGTATTGGGGGTTGGCGGCCTTCACCACCAGCTCCCGGGGGCAGCCCTGGACGCAGCGCAGGCAGTTCTTGCAGTAGGTGTCGATGGTGTCGGAGAGGCTGCGATCATCGAAGTCCCGCTGCCGGAAGGCATTATACGGGCAGGTCTCCTTGACGCAGCGGGTGCATCTCAAACACCCCTCCCCCCAATCCAGGACGGTGGTCTTGCCCACCGACGGAAAGCGGGAAGGCGTAGGCCTGACATGAATGTGATACTTTTCCGGCATGAGAGCTTACCTTACGGTCGCTGGTCGGAGCGCAGGACCCGTCGGGGCCCGCCGGCCTCACCCCGGGACCAGTCCTTGGGCGGGGTGAGCTCGGTGAGGCGCTCCAGTTGGCCCAGGGCGCTTAAGCGGTCATAAATCTGCAGCCAGGCGCAGGGCACCTCGGGGTCGAATTTCCGGGCCTTGTTGATCTCGCACAGGCCGCCGGCGGCGCCGCCGCACGGGCCGTTGAGGAGGCTTTTGGCGCAGCGGGAGATGGGGCAGATGCCGCCGGTCAGGCCCAAAAGGCAGTCGCCGCAGCCCCGGCAGTTCTCCAGCCACAGCCCCCGCTCGGCGGTCTCGCCGATGAACTGGGTATTCAGGGCCGGAAAGACCGGGATGTCCGGGAGCCGGGCCGCCAGGGCCTGGACGCCGGCGCCGCAGGCCAAAGAGAGCACCACGTCAGCGCCCTCGGCCGCTTCCACCACTTCCAGGAGAAATTCATGGATGCACTGTCGGTCCACGCTGGTCTCCCGGATCTCCACCTCGCGCCCGGCCAGGCGAAAGGCCATCATCAGGGCGGCGGCCAGCTCTCCCACCTCTTTTCGGCCGCCGGCCACGCACTCCGCTACGCAGGTATCGCACCCGGCCAGAAGCAGGCGGCGGGCGCCTTGCACCATGCCCTGGATCTCCGCCAGGGGTTTTCTCGTGCCGACAATCACTTCAGGTGCTCCTTTTTCTCCTTGGGGCCGCGGCGCCCGGGGTTGAGGCCCAGGGTGCGGGCGAGACTGGCCATATCCGCGGCCAGCCGATGGAAGTCCACGGCCTCCCCGGGTGTCAGGCGGGTCAGTTCCAGGCGCTCCGGTTCCAGGCCGATCTCCCGCAGGACCTCCCGGGCGTGCTCCAGGCGCTTGCCCAGGCGGTAGCTTCCTTCCCTCAGCAGACAGGCGTCTTCGGGACAGGCCAGCACCCACACCACATCGGCCTCCACCGCCAGGATGCGCAGCAGGTGAAAGGCCTCGATCTTGCTGCTGCAGGGCTCCGGCACCGCCCGGGCTTTGAGCCCTGCCGCCTCCAGGGCCTGGACCAAAGGCCCGGCCTCAGGCAGGGCCTGCTGACAGGCCAGGATCACCACCTCGGGTTTCGCAGTCATCATTGGCACCACATATCTGAGGGGGCGCCGGGGTCCGGCGCGGCGACAAAGGCCGGGGGAGGCAGCTTTTGCCTGCTCCCGGCCCCTGCCGGCAGTTTCCCTCACAGAGTTTATTACATTTTTCTGGCCATGAAAATGTTTATAATGCCCCCTTTACAGAATGGGGAGATAGCGCTCAATCTCGTAGTTGCTTACATGCATGCGGTAGTTGTCCCACTCGATCTTCTTGTTCTCGATGAACTTGTTGAAGATATGCTCGCCCAGGGTCTCCCGGATGAGGTCGCTCTTTTCGGCCTCCAGCACCGCCTCATAGAGGCTGCCGGGCAGGGCCACAATGCCCCGGCGGGCCCGTTCGGCCTCGGACATATGGTAGATGTCCTCCTCCACCGGGTCCGGGAGCGGGTAGTTGCTCTCGATGCCCTTGAGGCCGGCGGCCAGCATCACCGCGATGGCCAGATAGGGATTGCAGGCCGGATCCGGCGCCCGGTATTCGCAGCGGGTGGCCGCCTCTTTCCCCGGCTTGTACATGGGCACCCGGACCAGAGCGGAGCGGTTGCGGCGGGCCCAGGCCACGTACACCGGCGCCTCATAGCCCGGCACCAGGCGCTTGTAGGAGTTGACCCACTGGCTGCACACCGCAGTAATCTCCCGGGCGTGCTTCAGCAAACCGGCGATGTAGCTCTTGCCGATGGGGGAGAGGTGATACTCATCCTTGGGGTCGTAGAAGGCGTTTTTGTTGCCCCGGAAGAGGGACTGGTGGGTGTGCATGCCGCTGCCGTTGATGCCGAAGATGGGCTTGGGCATGAAGGTGGCATAGACCCCGTTCAGCATGGCGATGACCTTCACCGTCACCCTAAGCGTCATGCACTTGTCCGCCATGCGCAAGGCTTCATCGTAGCGCATGTCGATCTCGTGCTGGGAGTCGGCCACCTCGTGGTGGCTGTACTCCACCCGGATGCCCAGCTTCTCCAGGGCGAAGATGGTCTGGCGCCTTAGGTCGTTGCCCACATCCAGGGGCGGGGCGTCGAAGTAGCCGCCTTTGTCCAGGACCTCGGGGCAGGTGTTGTTGGCAAAGTAGAAGTACTCCAGCTCCGGGCCCATGTAGCTGGTGAAGCCCTGCTCCGCCGCCTTGGCCAGCACCCGGCGCAGCACGTAGCGGGGATCGCCGGGGTAGGGGGAGCCGTCGGGCTGCAGCACGTCGCAGAACATGCGGGCCACCGGGGCCTCCTCCGGCCGCCAGGGCAGGAGCTGAAAGGTGGTGGGGTCGGGCTTGGCGATCATGTCCGACTCCTCAATGCGGGAGAAGCCCTCGATGGAGGAGCCGTCAAACCCCATGCCTTCGGTCATGGCCTCCTCCAGCTCGGAGGGGCGGATGGAAAAGCTCTTGAGCATCCCCAGGACATCGGTGAACCAGAGCTGGATGAAGCTGACGTTCTGGTCCTTCACTGCTTTGAAAACATCTTCCACCGTCTGGCAGTTCACGGGGAGTCCTCCTTGGCCGGATTTTCTTCAGGTGCGGCTGTTATGGTATCACGAAAGCAAGAGCTGTGCCGGGGAAAATCCCGGGGAAAATCCCCGTGAGAGGCCATAAAAATAACAAAAATGTATTTAAAAGAAAGTTTCATTAACAAAAAAGTCACACCTGTCAGTGTCAGTGAAGCCCGCCGAGTGCCCCCGGAAAAAAACTGCCCGGGGTGCGCCACCCCGGGCAGGCTGACAGGCGCTGAGGTACTGCACCAGACTATATCCCGCCTCTTTTTACCTTATATTGAGCGGCGAGAGCGGGGAGCCATTTTTCCCCTCCTGCCATATTCCCTTAATGAGAGGGTGGGGAGAAGGGGCAGGGGCCCACGCCCCCTGGCCCCCCTCCCGCAACTACCTTAGCGGCGGCGATAGCCGAGGATCTTCTCCACTTCGTCGGCGTCCGCGTCCATGACGTAGGGGATGCCGGAGACCTTGGCCGCCTCCTCGGTGAGGGCGCACAGGTCATCCCGGCTGATGAGGGAGAGCTTGAACTTGCGGATGCCGGCCATGAACTGCTGCAGGCCCTGGGTCATGCGGGAGATGTAGCTGTACAGGCCGATGGCCCCAGGCGGGATGCGCTCAAAGTCCTTGCCGTATTTGGCCTTGAGGGTGCCGGCTTCGGCGAAGGTCTCCAGGAGGGCGTCGGTGAGGTTGCGCTCCTCCTCGGCGCACTTGGTGGCCAGCTTCTTGCCCTCGGTGTTCCCCACCATGGCCGCAGTCATGATGGAGCGGCCCATGCACACCAGCTTGACGTAGGGCGCGCCCAGGGCCAGGGCCTTGTAGACATGGTCCTCCAGGGAGAGCCCGCCGGCGATGGCCAAATCGGGCACAAACTCACCCTTCTGGGCCAGATGGTGGGCATATTCATACAGGAGGCATTCGATATACACGGTGGGGATGCCCCATTCGTTCATCATCCGCCAGGGGCTCATGCCGGTGCCGCCGCCGGCGCCGTCCACCGTCAGGAGGTCGATTTTGGCTTGGGAGGCGAACTTGAGGGCCCTCGCCAGGTCCGCCGGCCGATAGGCGCCGGTCTTGAGGCTGACCCGCTTGGCCCCCACCTTGCGCAGGTGCTCCACGGTGCGGTAGAAGTCCTCCTCATCCACCATGCCCAGGCGGGAGTGGCGCTCGAACTCCTTGATGCCCCGAGCCTTGTAGACCTCCTGGGTGACCTTGTCCAGGGGGTTGGGGAGCACGATGTAGCCCCGCTCCTTGAGCTGTTTGGCCCGCTCCAGGGTGGGGAGCTTCACCTCGCCGCCGATGTTCTTGGCGCCCTGGCCCCACTTGAGCTCAAAGAACTCCACCCCCAGCTTCTCGATGACGTATTCGGGCACGCCCAGGCGGGTGTCCTCCACGTTGGCCTGGACGATGATGTCGCCCTTGCCCTGGTACCAGTCCTTGAAGGTCTGCACCCGGCGGATCATCTCCGGGGACTTGACCACCCGGCCCTTTTTGATCTCCGCCTGGGGGTCCATGCCGCAAACGTTTTCGCCGCACACCAGGATGATGCCGGAGATGGCGGCGCCCACTGCCATGGACTCCCAATGCACCCGGGCGATTTCCGTGGAGCCCAACGCGCCGGTGAAGCAGGGGAAGGAGAGCTCCACCTTGTTGGTGGTCCCCACTTTGACGCTGACGTCCACCGCCGGGAAGATGGCCTTGTCCGGGTCGGGCTCGATGCCCTGGGCCCCCACACAGGTGCCGTGGATGTTAAAGTGCGAGAAATCCACCGGATAGTCTTTGTCGGCGCCGGCGGTCACCTTGCCGAAGGGGCTGGGATAGAGGACTTCCCGGCCGCGGATGGCGGAGCGGCCGATCTCGCAGGGGCCGGGGCAGCCGTCCAGGCAGGTGACGCAGATGCCGGAGATGGGCGCCGGGTGCACCCGGGTCTTGGTCTGGGTGGCGGCGCTGCGGTTGGGGTTGCTGAGGGACATAGGATTTCACTCCTTTGGCTTCTGATAAAAATCACAAAAATTCAGTATGACTAATGCAAGAATTGCACCAGGGGCTTCATCTGATAATTGATAAGAATACCGGGGAGATAAGTTGGCCCTTATCTTCATGGGCAAGGAAATAATCCACAAATATGTTAGTAAAACTGAAATTCCCGCACAAACATGTAAAAATTGTTCCGGGCCTGCCCCCTGCGGGCCGGCTGAAAGTGGCGCCATTTTTGCAGTAGTGACTGACATCAGCCGGTGGGAAAATGGGGTGGAGGGGTCTTTCGCCCCTCAGCCCTGCTCCCTCGGCCAGACCCCAGAGGTTACAGGACTTCAGAATGGAGACGGCAGCACCGGCGGTGGCCTCAGGTATCTTGCGCCTGGATGCCCTCCTGGGCGGCCTTTACATCGGCGACAACGTGCTGTGGCATGATGACGCCGGCTCCCTGGCCCCGGTCTTCTGCCTCAATTTTCTTAAGGCCTCCCGCCAGCAGGGCAAGGCCATCGTCTACGTCAGTTTCGACCGCTCCCCCAAAAACCTCCTGGACAAATTGGGAGACTTGTCCAGCTACCCCGGGCTGACCATCCTGGACTGCTTCACCCACGGCAAGGGCCAGAGCTCGCCCATCTTCCTCAAATTTTACGAGGAGCGGGGAGCGGCCCCGGGCTGCCGCCTGTTGCCGGTGGCCGACCCCAAAAACCCGGAGTCCTTTGCGGAGCAGCTTTACGGCGTGCACGCGGGCCTCTCGGGGGATGTGCGCTTCATCTTTGAATCCTTGACCGGCATGCAGGAGCTCTGGGGGAGCGAAGACCGGCTGCTGAGCTTCTACTCCCACGCCTGCCCACGGCTTTATGAGCTGAACACCATCGCCTACTGGCTGCTGGAGAAGAACGCCCACTCGCCCCGCTTTCGGGCGGCGGTGAACCAGATCGCCCAGGTGGCCATCGAGCTCACCATCAAGCGGGGAGCCACGGCGCTCACCATCCTCAAGGCGGAAAACCGCAGCACCGGGGAATTTCACCGGCCCCACGCTTACTGGACCAAGGGCCTCACCGTCACTTTCGAGGAGGAGCGGCGGGTGAGCGGCAAGCTCAATTTGGGACGCCGCCTGAAGGAATTCCGTCGCCGCCGGGGCCTGTCCCAAAGCGAGCTGGCCAAGCTGGTGGGGGTGACGCCCAGCACCATCTCCCAGGTGGAGAGCAACCTCATCTACCCCTCCCTCCCCGCCCTCATGAGCATGGCCGAGGTCCTGGAGGTGGAGCCGGCCTCTTTTTTTGAAGAGCGCCCCGAAGGCCGGGGCAGCCAGGTCTTCACCGCCGCGGACATGGTGGAGATCCGGCTGCCCCTCCTGCCCGAGACCGCGGGCTCAGCCAGGCTGCTCCATCCCGTGGACTTCAGCGCCAAGGCCGAGCCGTATCTCCTGGAGATCAACCCCAAGGAGACCGTCCCCGGCCATTTCTTCTTTCACAAAGGGGAAGAGCTGGGGTATCTCTTGTCTGGCACCCTCAGGGTGAGCTCCGGCCGGCGGGTCTGGACCCTCACCCCCGGGGACCTAATCTATCTCACCACCGATCTCCCCGGGCAGTGGCATAACCCCGGCCCCGACGTGGCCCGCCTGTTGTGGATCAAAATAAAATAAGGGGGCCAGGGGTCGTGGCCCCCAGCCCCCTCTCCCACGCCCTCACCCCCAACCCCTTAAAGGGATGGGGAGAAGAGGGTGAGAAAGGGCGGGAGGCCACCGCTCCCGGCTCGCCCCTCAGGAATCATGTGGATAATTATCTCAGAACGAGGAGACTGGTCGCCCTTCGGTAAGGAGACCTTGGGAGGTTGGCCCTTCAGCTCCGGGGAGTGCGGAAGCGGCGGGGTTCGATGCCGTAGCGCCTGATTTTGTAGCCCAGGATGCGGAGCGAGGTGTCCAGGTAGTGGGCCGCCTTGGACTGATTGCCCTTGCAGGCGATGAGGGCCTCGGTGATGAGCTCCCGCTCCAGGGTCTCCACCTGGGCCGCCAGGCTGAGGCGCACCGGACAGGAATCCCCTTCCCCCACCGGCGCCCGCTCGGAGAAGCGCACCTGCAGGGTGGGGGGGAAATGGGAGGCCAGGATGGTGTCGCCGTCGCACACCAGCAGGGCCCGCTCGATGACGTTTTCCAGCTCCCGGACGTTCCCCGGCCAGTTGTAGTGCATCAACAGATCCAGGGCCCCCTGGGAAACGCGGCTCACCTCCTTGCCGTTGGCCTTGCCGAACTTGGCAAGGAAGTGCTCCACCAGGGCCGGGATGTCGCTTTTGCGGTCCCGCAAGGGCGGGAGATAGATGGGAAAGACGTTGAGGCGGTAGTAGAGGTCCTCCCGAAAGGAACCCTCGGCCACCAGCTTTTCCAGGTCCCGGTGGGTGGCGGCCAAAAGGCGCACATCGGCCTTCAGGGTGGCGGTGCCGCCCAGGCGGGAGAACTCCCGCTCCTGGATGACCCTGAGGAGCTTGAGCTGCACCGAGGGGGAGAGGTCGCCGATTTCGTCCAGGAAGATGGTGCCGCCCTGGGCCTGCTCAAAGCGGCCGATCTTGCGCTGGAGGGCCCCGGTGAAGGCCCCCCGCTCATGGCCGAAGAGCTCGCTCTCCACCAGGGTCTCCGGCAGGGCTGCCAGATTCACTTTGATGAAGGGCTTGTCCGCCCGGCTGCTGTTGTAGTGGATGGCGTTGGCCACCAGCTCCTTGCCGGTGCCGCTCTCCCCTCGGATGAGGATGGTGGCGTTGCTCTTGGCCACCCGCTGGATCATCTCAAAGACCTGGCGCATGCGGCCGGAGGTGCCCACCAGGTTGCCCACCTGATAGCGCTCCTGCAGGGCTCCCTTGAGCTGCAGGTTTTCATCCCGGAGGAGTTCCTTTTCCCGGTCCAGGAGCATGAGGTTGTTGCCCGCCTGGGCGATGATGGAGGCGATGATGGTAAGCAAGCGCACATCCCGGTCCAGGTCCAGGTCCTGATAGCGCCGGTCCACGCTCAAGGCGCCGATGGTCTGTTGGTTGATCTTGATGGGCACGCAGATGAAGGAGATTTCGTCCTTTTCCCGGCCCCGGGTGCGGGTGCGGTTGAGGAACAAAGGCTCCTGGCTCACCCGGGGCACCACCATGGGCTCGCCGGTTTCCACCACCCGGCCGGTGATGCCTTCCCCCAGCTTGTAACGGCCCCGGCGGCGGGCCTCGGCGCTCAGACCCTGGGCCACCTCGATCTGAATCTCGTTGGTTTCGGGGTTGAGGATGGTGATGGTGCCCCGCTCCATGCCGGCTTCGGTGGCCAGGACCTTGAGCATCTGCTGCAGGTTGCGGGGCAAGGGGCCCGGGGCGTTCAGGATCTGGGTGATTTCAAAGAGGAGGGCCAAATCGTCCATATGGGATTCGCAGCCAATGAATACAGAATTGCAACATAGTATATACCGATACTAAAAATCTTATGCCATTTTCGTTGAGCAGGCAAGAAATATTTACTAAAATGTAAAGAAATGGGAGAGAGGGCCAGGGGTCGTGGCCCCTTGCCCCCTCTCCCATACCTCCTCCCCCAACCCCATAAAGGGGGTTGGGAGGGGAGCCTGAGGGGAGGGTGGGGGAGCCACTGCTCCCCCAGCCCTCCCCTCAGCACTTCTCAGGCCGGGGCCGTGAGGCAGGCCGCGATCTCCCGGGCCTGGGCCATCAGCTCCGGCCGGCGGCCGGCCTCCCCGGCCTCGCTCAGCCCCAGACCCCTGAGGAGATAGATGGGCCCGAAGCCGAAGTGCTTCAGCCAGCGCTCGTAGCGGGGGAAGATGTCGGCGAACATCTCCTCCGGCGGCGCCCCCTGGGTGAGGATGACCACGGCCCGTTTCCCCGGGCTGAGGCGGCTGGTGAAATCCGGGTTGGCCAGGGCGTAAAGGCGGTCGAAGAAGCACTTCATCTGGCCGGAAAGGTCCCCGAAATAGACCGGGGAGGCCAACAGCAGCACGTCCGTTTCCCGCAGGGCCGCATAGATGGGGGTGAAGTCGTCCTCCAACACGCAGGCCTCCGCCTCGGCCTTGCAGGCGCCGCAGCCCTGACAGCCCTGGAACTCCAGGCGGTTCAACTCATACACCTGGACCTCGGCCCCGGCCGCCTCCAGGCCTGCCAGGACCTCCCGGGCCAGGGTGGCGCTGTTGCCTTGGGAGCGGGGACTGCCCAATACGGCTAGTACTTTCATGGAGTCTCCTTTCGGGAGAGGGGGCCAGGGTGCGGTGACCCCCTGCCCCCTCTCCCGAGCCCTCTCCCCCATCCCCATACAGGGGGTGGGGAGGGAAGCCTGAGGGGAGGGTGGGGGAGCCACTGCTCCCCCAGCCCTCCCCTCAGATGATTATATCACCGTGGCCCCCAGAATGCGGGGCATGTATTTCAGGGCAAAGGCATGGGCTTCGGGGTCAAAGTCCGCCACCCCGTCCCGGTAGACGATGGCCTGAATGCCCATTTCAAAGAGGCCCCGGACGGTTTCGAGCACGCAGATGGAGGTGCACACCCCCACCACCCCCGCCTGGGTGACGCCTTCCCGGCGCAGCCGCTGTTCCAGATCGGTGCCGCTGAAGGGGCTGTAGCGGGTCTTCTCCACGATGATGTCCCCCGGCGCCGGGGCCAGCTCCGGGATGATGGCCGCGCCCCAGGTGCCTTTGATGGCGTGAGGGGGAAAACGCTGAAATTCGGGGTCATCCGGGGCATGGGCGTCGCAGAGGTAAAAGACGAGACCCCCCTGGGCCCGGGTCTCGCCGATCTTGCCGGCAATGAAGGGGATGATCTGCCGGCCGGCCTCCCCCACGTACAAGGCCCCCTTAGGGTCGATGAAGTCGTTGAGCATGTCGGTGACCAACAGTGCCTTTCTGGACATGGCGGCGCCTCGTGATCATTCTGCGGGGGTGTCATTGCAGTTATAACGTAGCCATAAAAAATCGCCGCCGCAAGGTCGCCGGATTCCGAGGAAGGTGCGGCAGGAGGAGAAAAAACATGTCCGCGTTCTCCCTTTCCTTGGGTTCCCTAGGTATAATATCGGCCAGGAATCAGCAACTCCGGGCAGAAAGGGGGCGGCATGTCCCGCACCGCCATCTGGCTCCTCATCCTCTTCACCCTGCTCTTTCTCATCGGGGTCAACCGGGGTGAACTGGAATACCTGATGAACCTGGGAAACACCATCTGCCTGGCCTGCATCGGGGTGGGCTGAATGAACGCCTTCCGCCGCCTGGTGCAGACCCTCATCACCCTGGGCACCAACTCCTACCTCCTCTTTCCCTTCGGGGGGGCGGTCATCTATCAGGGGCCGCTGAAGGCCATCTGCCATCCGGGTCTCAATTGCTATTCCTGTCCGGCCGCGCTCTTGTCCTGTCCGGTGGGGGCGGTGCAGAATTTCATCGCCAGCCTGCGCTTCGCCCAGCCCGGTACGCTGCCGCAGCTGGGCACCCTGGTCATCGGCTATCTGGGGTTCGTGGGCACCCTGGTGGGGCGCCTGCCCTGCGGCTGGCTCTGCCCCTTCGGCTTCATCCAGGACCTGCTCTATATGATTCCGGGGCGGAAGTTCTCCTTATGGCCCCCTTTGCGCTACCTCAAATATGTGGTCCTGGTGGTCATGGTGGTGCTGATGCCCCTCGTGCTGGTGGACCACTACGGCCTGGGGCATCCCTGGTTCTGCAAGCTGCTCTGTCCCTCGGGGACGCTTCTGGGGGCCATGCCGCTCCTGCTCCTCAAACCGGCCCTGTGGGAGACGGTGGGCTTCTATTTCTGGAACAAGGTCACCCTTATGGGCCTCATCCTGCTGGGGGCGGTGCTCATCAGCCGCTTCTTCTGCCGCACCCTCTGCCCCTTGGGAGCCTTCTACGGGCTGTTTAACCGCCTCACCCTCATCAAGCTGGATTACATCCAGGGGAACTGTGTGCACTGCAAGGCCTGCGAGAAGGCCTGCCCCACGGGGGTGGTGCCTTATGAGACCCAGGCCAGCCCCGAGTGCATCATGTGCCTCAAGTGCATCGACGCCTGCCGCTTTCACGCCCTGGATTTTGGCCTCCGCCAATACAAGGAGGCGCCCCGGCGCCTGACCGCGCCCCTGCCGCCCGGAAAAAGCCCTTGACAGCACAAGGATTTTCCGTTAGCTTTTAGGTGACGTCACCACCCTGAACCCGACTGCCGCAGGTTATGGCTCTCACCAAAGAGAAACTCATCAGCCGTCTGCAGACCCAGGCCGGTTTGACCAAGCAGGAATCCCGGGCGGTGGTGGAACGGGTCTTGAGCCTCATCAAAGAGACCCTGGCCTCGGGAGAAGACCTGCTGGTGAGCGGTTTCGGCAAGTTTTCGGTGAGACAGAAAAACGCCCGCCGGGGCAGAAACCCGCAAACCAAGGAAAACCTCATCCTCCGGGCCCGGAAGGTGGTGGTCTTCAAGACCTCCGGGGTGCTGCGCAACCGCATCAACGGCACCCGCCCCTGATCCGGCCCCTCACCCGGCCGCACCTGCTGTAACCTGCATCCCTGACGTGGTGGTCGGAATGCATCTGCCCCCGGGGACCAGTCCGTAGTCGGGCGTTGTCGGTCCCGGGAGCCGGAGTCCCTGGCAGAGGAAAGGCATGCGCCCATGACCTCCTCCCGACGGCCTTCGGGCCGGCGCCTTGCTTCCCCTTCCTTCCGGCCTGAGCAATTGAGCAGCCCGGCATGGCGTCGCGGCAGGGGGAGACCTATGTACCCGGCGGGACCGGAAAGGGTTTAGTGCCATGGGGTGGCGCTGCGGCATCATCGGGCTCCCCAACGCCGGCAAGAGCACCATCTTCAACGCCCTCACTGCGGCCCAGGCAGAAGTGGCCGCTTACCCCTTTTGCACCATTTCCCCCAACACCGGGGTGGTGACGGTGCCCGACCCCCGCTTGCAACAGCTGGGGGAACTCCTGAAACCGGAGCGCCTCACCCCCACCACCATCGAATTTGTGGACGTGGCCGGCCTCATCGCCGGCGCCTCCCAGGGAGAGGGGCTGGGGAACCGCTTCCTGGCGGACATCCGGGACACCGACCTTTTGGTGCACGTGGTGCGCTGCTTCGAGAACCCCTCCTGCCCGCACCCGCTAAGTTCGCTTGATCCGGTGCGGGATGTGGAGGTGGTGGAAACGGAGCTCTTCCTGGCCGACCTGGAGGTCCTGGGGCGCCAGCTGGCCAAACTGGAGAAGAAGGCCAAAGCCGGCGACAAAGAGGCGGCCCGGGCCTTAGCCACCCTGGCCAAGGCCGAGGCCGCCCTCAATCAGGGGAAGTGGCTGAGCAAGCTTCCCTGGAGCCCGGGGGAAGAGGAGGACCTGAGACCGGTGGCCCTGCTCACCGTCAAGCCCTACCTCTTTGTGGCCAACCTGAGCGAAGCGGAGTTCCGGGGCGGGCCCGCCTACACCGCCCTGCAGGAGCTGGCCCGCACCCGGGGGGTGCCCCTGGTGCCCATCCTGGGGGACCTGGAGAGCGAACTGCTGGAACTGCCGGAGGCGGAGCGCCGGGAGTTTCTGGACAGCCTGGGACTTCAGGAGCCCGGGATCATGCGCCTCATCCGGGAGAGCTATCGCCTTCTTAACCTGGTGACTTTCTACACCATCGTCGGCCCGGAAGTCCGGGCCTGGACCGTGCCCGCCGGCACCAAGGCCCCCCAGGCCGCCGGGCGGGTGCACAGCGATATGGAAAAGGGCTTCATCAAGGCCGAAGTGATGCGCTATGAGGACCTGGTTCGCCTGGGTTCACCGGCCCGGGTCCGGGAGGCCGGCCTGCTTTTGGTGGAAGGCCGGGACCATGTGGTGGAAGACGGCGAAATCCTGCATTTCCGCTTCCAGCGGACCGCATGAGATTGTCGGCAGGGTGCATTTGTGATAAAATGAACGTGAAGTCTGCAGGGAGGTCGAGGCGATGTTCAATGTGGGAGAGATGGCCGTTTATCCGGCCCACGGTGTAGGCCTCATCGAATCCATCCAGGAGCGGGAGGTGGGAGGCCGGGCCCAACGTTTTTATATCATGCGGCTTTTGGAAAATGACATGATCATCATGATCCCCACCGACAACGCGTCCAACATCGGCCTGAGGACCGTCATCAACCCGCAGATGGTTTCGGAGATCTATTCCATTCTGAAGAGCCGGCCGGCGCGCCTCAATAACACCACCTGGAACCGGCGGTATCGGGATTACATGGACAAGATCAAGACCGGTTCCCCCCTGCGGGTGGCGGAGGTGCTCCGGGACCTGACCCTGCTCAAAGCCGAAAAGGAGCTCTCCTTCGGCGAACGGAAATTGCTGGACACCGCAAAAAATCTGTTGGTGAAGGAGCTGTCCTTAGTCAATAATAAAAAAGAAGAGGAAGTGGAAGCCCAGCTCCAGGAAATTCTGGCCCAGGCCGAACCCGCCGGCGGGGAGGGCAATGGCGGGTAACCTTCGGGAATTTTTCCACCGTTTGCGCCAACAGCATTTCAGGTTTAAGGGGGCAGGCTTGCCCCTTTGACCTGTCCCACCGTGGTCTCTGCGGCACCGTGCCCTTCCCTGGGGGAGAGGGAGGTGAAACCATTGTGCTGAGAAAGCTGGCGGTCTTCACCATCCTGGGTTCCATCTGCGCCGTGAGCGGCTACCTGATCGGCAGTCAGGTGCCGCAGATCAGCCAGTGGTGGTGGAGCGGCTGGGTGGGAGGCGCCGCCGGCCTGGGGCTGGCCGCCCTCACCCTGGGCCTGGAGGCCGCGGTCAAGCACATCCCCCTCAAAACCATCGTGGGAGGCACCCTGGGCCTCTTTATCGGCCTGGGGATGGCCAAGGTGGCCAGCTATCCCTTTGAGCAGTTCCTGGAGCTGCCCACCCTGCAGATCCCCTTATACATCATGTTCTCGGCCATCTTCGGTTACATCGGCCTGGTGCTGGGCGGCAAAAAGATCTCCGAGATGCAGGCCCCCGCCTTCCTGGAGCCGGAAAAACCCTTCCGCAAGCCGGTGTACCTTCTGGATACCAGCGTCATCATCGACGGCCGCATCGCCGACATCGCCGACACCGGCTTTTTGGACGGCATCCTGGTGGTGCCCAAATTCATCCTGGACGAACTCCAGAACATCGCCGACTCCCCCGAGGAGCTGCGCCGCAGCCGGGGCCGCCGAGGGCTGGATATCCTGCGCCGCCTGCAGCAGCAGAACCGCCTCCAGGTCCAGACCGTGGACGAACCTCTCCCCCCCGGCGGGGTGGACTCCAAGCTGGTGGCCCTGGCCCTGAAACGGGGCGCCAAAATCCTCACCAACGATTTCAACCTGCACAAGGTGGCGGAAATCCAGGGGATTGAGGTACTGAACATCAACCAGTTGGCCAACGCCCTCAAACTCTCAGTCCTGCCCGGGGAGACCCTGTGGGTGCAGATCCAGCGGGAAGGCAAATCCCAGGGCCAAGGGGTGGGCTACCTGGACGACGGCACCATGGTGGTCATCGAAAACGCCCGGCGCTTCATCGGCAAAGAGGTGGAAGTGTCGGTGACCAGCGTCCTCCAGACCACCGCCGGCCGCATGATCTTCAGCGAACTCAAAAACGGCGGCGTCCTGCGCAAGGTGTAGGATGGGTGTGGGGAAAGGGCCAAGGAACGCAGTTCCCCGCCCTCCCCCCAAGCCCCCCTCCCAAGTTTGAAGAATTCAAGATTTTACACATAGAACTCTGAGGCCGATAATCTAGCCAAGCTCGCCATTACCATGGGACCTCATGGTCAAACTCATCAATTTGCTCTGAGTCAATACAAACGCTAGGTGGAAAGCATAAAATGAAGTACAGTATCTCCACAATGGTTTTTGTGTGTCTGTTGAGTGTAAGTGTTCATGCTGGAGAGCTCCACACAATTCCTGGCACGTCGCTGACTTACTACATCGTCAATGACGGTCAGCTCCCTAAGACAGCATTCATTCTCTTCCCCGGGGGTGACGGTGCCGATCACGTGAGGATTGAAGACGGGAAAGTCAGGTTAAGCAAAAACTTTCTTGTTCGTACTGCTAATACATACGCTTCAGCTGGTTTCACTACAGTAATCGTGAGTTCCACTACCGGAATGTCAGACGACTACAGGCAGTCCAGCGAGCAGGCAACGCACGTACAGTCTATTATTAACCACTTGGCTAAACTTGGAGTTGATAAATTTTTCCTGGTGGGTACGAGCCGTGGGACGATGTCAGTAGCCTCTCTCGTCAACAAGCTCACCGACAGCAGGATAAAAGGCATTATTATGACAGCTACGGTTAATAAAGTTAATCTAAGAGCATGTAGAGTCCCCGTACTGTTTATCCACCACGTAGATGATGGTTGTAAGGCAAGTCCATTCCAAGACGCCAAGAGACTTAGTAAAAGTCATAATGCATCTTTCGTTGAAGTGAGTGGTGGACTGCCGCCAGAGACTGATCATTGTAAAGCCTTGAGCCCTCATGGATTCTACGGAGTCGAGACTGTGGCCACTAATGCCATGATCTCATGGGCGAGGAAGCTGTAATCTCGCGTGGAAAAGGCTTTATAACAACGGCCCGTTGGAGTCCTTAAAGCCTTCTTAAGTGGACGAGAAAGTCGGGTTTGGGGGTGGGGGCTTGGGGGAGGGGGTAAGGGCCCACGGCCCTTAGCCCCCTCCCCCAACAAGACTTGCCATCATGGCTGACAGTCCGGCGGATTCCCTGAGATTGACGGTGTCAGAGGGGGAGGCCGGGCTGCGCCTGGATCAGTTTCTGGCACGGCGGACGGCTTACTCCCGTTCCCGGCTGTCCCGCTGGCTGAAGGCAGGCCAGGTGAGGGTGAACGGGGTGCTCAAGGAGGCCAGTTATCGGGTGCGGGCGGGGGAGGAGGTGGCCCTCACGGTGCCGCCCCCGGAGCCCACGGAGCTGGCGCCCGAGTCCCGGCCCCTGGACATTCTCTATGAGGATGACCACCTCCTGGTGGTGAACAAGCCCCCGGGGCTGGTGGTGCATCCCGGGGCGGGGCACCGGGGGGGGACGCTGCTCAATGCGCTTGTGGCCCACTGCCCGGAGCTGGCCCGGGTGGGTGAGGTCAGTCGCCCGGGGCTGGTGCACCGTCTGGACAAGGACACCAGCGGCCTCCTGGTGGTGGCCAAGAGTGCCGCCGCCCATGCCGACCTGGTGCGGCAGTTTCAGGCCCGGACGGTGGAGAAGACCTATCTCGCCCTGGTGTGGGGCCGTCTCAGGGAGGCGGAAGGGGAGATCATCGGCGAGATCGGCCGTCACCCCAGCCAGCGCCAGAAGATGAGCGCCCGGCCCCGGCGGGGCAAGCCGGCGGTGACCACCTGGCGGGTGCTGAAGGAATTGCCGGGGCCCCTGACCCTGGTGGAGCTCTCCCCCAAGACCGGGCGCACCCACCAGCTCCGGGTGCACCTGGCGGCCCTGGGACATCCGGTGGTGGGGGACGGCACGTACGGGGGCGGCGCCACGCGGTTTCAGGGGCTGCCTCGGCTGGCGGGGGTGAGAAAGCTGGTGACCCGCCAGTTGCTGCACGCCTGGCGCCTTGCCTTCACCCACCCCGCCACCGGGGCGCGACTTCACTTTGAGGCCCCCCCGCCGGAGGATATTAAATTAATATTGGACATTTTAAAGGAGGAGGGTTGATGATAAATGGAATGCTGGCATGATCAATTTAATCCTGAGAAATTTCTATCTAAAATCAATATTGACAAATTAATAGAGAGGAATGAGGCATATAATGAAAACAAGGTTGATAAATTAGCAAAGCCTTGTATTTTTTGCCAAGGATTAAAAAGTCCTGGATTGCTACTTAATGATAAATCATATCTTTGTAAAATATGTTTTGAAGAAATATCTAAAATAAAATACCCTGAATATTATGAAAATTTACGTAGGGAATACATTTTAAAATTAGAGGCAAGACGACAAGCTCGTGATGCATTCTTGAATAGTTGCCCCTTTAAAAAATTATTAAATTTAAATAAAATAGCTATATTTGTTTTATTAATTACTTCATTATTTAAACCAACTTCTTTATTATTAATAATAGGTCTTTTTCTCATAAATTATATATTAAAAGCAAGGCAAGAGAAAAGAATTTCGCAATGGGATTCTTTATATCCAGCACCACCCGAACCAAAAATGCGTCACTTTCATGATCCGTTAGCGAAATTATCTTCCCGTGATTTTCTGATTTTAAAAATTTTCAATAATTGGCCAGGCTATCCACCTTTTTGGCAATATTTACGACAAATTGTTATGGAGAGGGACGGTAACAGATGTCAAGTTTCTGGTTGTCCTTCGAGAGTAGAATTACATATTCATCATAAAATTCCTGTTTCAAAGGGAGGCCAACATATTCCAGAAAATTTAATAACTTTGTGTTGTTTTCACCATGCATTAGAACCAGATGAAGGACATGAAAGGATTTGGGCAGAAGTAAAAACAAAATATTTCACAATAGTAAGGGCCCATATAAGAAAAAATCCATATAATTATGGATTTCATAATGTGCGCGCACATGTAAGAAGATTAGAATTATCAAATCAATCTGATATATCTAAAATTATAAATTTTTATGGTCTTATCTGTCCAAATTGTAATAATTTAAATTTCAATATTGATGTTATTAAACAAAAACAAAAAATTATAATAACTTGTATTAATTGCTTTTCTAAATGGATCGGGCCAAGAAAACTAGCAGAAGAGAATGGACCTCGTTTGGCAGAGGTTTTAACTGTTACTAAAAATAGGGGAAATTGGAATCCACGGTGGGAAATGCTAGAGGAGCGGACTGAATCGACATTTAACTTAATGAAAACATTAGAACATAAAAATAGTAAAAAAAGAAAAACGATTTTATCTAAAAAAGCATCAGCCCCAAAATGCCCTAAGTGTGGAGCTACTATGCGTCTTGTTCGGCCAAAACCAGGGCAAAAATGGAAGGCTTTTTGGGGCTGTAGTATGTATAATAAAACGGGGTGTAATGAAACTATAAATATTAGTTAATTTTATATAACATCATGCTAAAATTATATAAAAATATAAATTATGTTGAAAATCGCCCTCACCGGCGGGGCCGGGACCGGCAAGAGCACCGTGGCCCGCATGTTTGCGGACCTGGGCGCGGTGGTGCTCAGCGCCGATGAGATCGCCCGGGAGGTGGTCCGGCCCCACACCCCCGCCTGGGAGGCCCTGCGCCGGGAATTCGGCCCCGAGTTTTTCCATGAGGACGGCAGCCTCAACCGGGTGAAGCTGGGGCGCCTGGTCTTTGCCGAGCCCGAGGCCCTGGGGCGCCTCAACGCCATCGTCCACCCGGCCATCATCCGGGAACTGAAGCGGCGGTTGGCGGAGCTGGCCGCCCGGGGCACGCCCCTGGTGATCGTGGAGGTGCCCCTCCTCTTTGAGACCGGCCGGGAGGGGGAGTACGACGCGGTGATTGTGGTGGATGCGCCCCTCTCGGAGCAGCGGGCTCGGCTCAAGGCCCGGGATGACCGGGGGGAGGAGGAGATCAGCGGGCTGTTGGCCGCCCAAATGCCCCTGGCGGAAAAACGCCGCCGGGCGGACTATGTGGTGGACAATTCCGGTACTTTGGAGGAGACGCGGCGGCAGGTGGAAAAACTGTGGCAGCGGCTCCAAAATCGTCTTGACAAGGCGCGGGAAACAGGATAGCGTCCCTGCAATTCTGCATTCCGTCCCCTAAAGCAAACATTTTCTCGTTCCGAAGTACGAGACGGACAGGCAATCCCTTTTCTCCTCCGGCAAAGCGAAGGCGCCCCGTGCGCAGAAACAACATGTGCAATCTCTCACAAAACCCGCACTTCCATTCCTGACCCCGTGGGGGATACCAGGCGTTCCCGGAGTGGCGCCACCGCCTGGCAGACCGGCGGGGGTGTCAGGGAAGACATGAATATCGGATGATCACTTAAAGAGGGCGGCAGAAGCCGTCCATGAGGCAGGAGCATGAATCTTTCGGAATTGAAGCACAAAAAAATCAATGAACTGGCCGCCCTGGCCCGGGAACTCAACGTGGAAGGGGCCAGCGGCCTGAGGAAGCAGGAACTCATCTTTGCCATTCTCCAGGCGCAGGTGGAGAAAAACGGCATCATCTCCGGCGGCGGGGTGCTGGAGATCCTGCCGGACGGCTTCGGGTTTCTCCGGGCCCCCGATTACAACTATCTCCCGGGTCCCGATGACATCTATGTCTCGCCCTCCCAGATCCGGCGCTTCAACCTGCGCACCGGCGACACCATCACCGGGCAGATCCGGCCGCCCAAGGAGGGGGAGCGCTACTTCGCCCTCCTCAAGGTGGAATCAGTGAACTTTGAGGACCCGGCGGTAGCCCGGGACAAGATCCTCTTCGACAACCTCACCCCGCTCTATCCTAATGAGCGCCTGAAGCTGGAGACCACGCCGGACAACTACTCGGCCCGCATCCTGGATCTCATGACCCCCATCGGCAAGGGCCAGCGGGGGCTCATCGTGGCCGCGCCCCGAACCGGCAAGACCATGCTCCTGCAGAACATTGCCAACTCCATCGCCACCAACCACCCGGAGGTGGTGCTCATCGTGCTGTTGATCGACGAGCGGCCCGAGGAAGTGACGGACATGGAGCGCAGCGTCAAGGCCGAGGTCATCAGCTCCACCTTCGATGAGCCGCCGCAGCGCCACATCCAGGTGGCGGAGATGGTGCTGGAGAAGGCCAAGCGCCTGGTGGAGCACAAGCGGGACGTGGTGATCCTCCTGGATTCCATCACCCGCACGGCCCGGGCCTACAACACCGTCATCCCGGCCAGCGGCAAGATCCTCTCCGGCGGTCTGGACGCCAACGCCCTGCAGCGGCCCAAGCGCTTCTTCGGCGCTGCCCGCAATGTGGAGGAAGGCGGCAGCCTCACCATCATTGCCACCGCCCTGGTGGACACCGGCAGCCGCATGGACGAGGTGATCTTCGAGGAGTTCAAGGGCACCGGCAACATGGAGATCCACCTGGACCGCAAGCTTACGGAGAAGCGCATCTTCCCCTCCATCGACATCAACAAGAGCGGCACCCGCAAGGAGGAGCTGCTCCTGCCGCCGGAGGACCTGAACCGCATCTGGATTCTGCGCAAGCTCCTCTCGCCGTTGAGCCCGGTGGACAGCATGGAGTTTTTGCTGGAGAAGATGCGGGGCACCCGCAACAACGCCGAATTTCTGGCGTCCATGAACCGCTGAGGTATGATTGACCCGCAGAAAAAGAGGGGAAAAAGGGAGGGAAAAATCTGAGTGAAATGGCCGGCCCCGGAATTTTTTCCGTAAAGGCCTTAAGTGCCCTCCCTGGGTTCGGAAGAGAGCGCCGTCCCTAAAGCGACATCTGCCGGCTGGTTAGATTGGACACCTGAAGAATCTTATTTCAGGGCCGCAAGTTATCCTCTCAACTGACTTGAACATCAAGGCCTGGGTATCCGGCCATCTCTTACGGGTGCTCTTCCAGATGCCGTCTCAGTAGCTCTACTTCGAACGCGGGTGAGAACAACCGCCGCCAGCCCCGGTCGCCAAATAATTCTCCCTGAGTGCCCTCTAAAGGAGTTGGGGAGGGGAGGGCGGGAAAATCACTATCCCACCCGCCCTCCTTCCAAAACAGCCTACTGCTGCCCGTCGAGGGGCGCACTCCTTACGCCGCCTTGCGGGTGCGCTTCTTCAGGCGGTTGATGCGGCGCCGGAGGATCTCCATCTCCTTGCGGGAGGCGCCCGCCTCCCGGGCCTCCTGCCGTTTGGCCCGCAGCTCCTTGAGCTTCACCTTCAGCTCCCGGACGTTGACGGGCTTCACCACCTTCTTGCCTTCATCCACGATGCCCTTCACCTTCTTGATGGCGGCGATGAGCTCTTCCTTGTTCATGCCGTGGACGCCGCTGATCTCCCCCAGCTCCAGGGCATACTTGCGCAATTCCGTGGCCGTCATCTTGTCCAGGGGTTTTTCCTTCTTCTCCTTCTCTTTCTTGCCCATATCGTCTCACTCCCAGTCCGGATAAAGTGAAGTGGTGACAGAATGCTGACGGGGAGAGGGCCAGGGGGGCCCCTGCCCTCTCCCCGAACCCCTCTCCCAACCCCTTAAGGGGTGGGAAGGAGGGGGTGGGGGGCTACTGCTCCTCAGCCCTTCCCCCCAATTTAAGCCTTTTCCGCCAGCTTCTCGTACATTTTGATGAAAGGCTTCACCAAATCAATGGGGATGGGGAACAGGGTGGTGGAATTGTTTTCCGCCGCAATCTCCCGCAAGGTCTGCAGGTAGCGGAGCTGCAGGGACATGGGCTCCGCGGCCAGCACCCGGGCGGCTTCCGCCATCTTGGCGGCGGCCTGATACTCGCCCTCGGCGTTGATGACCTTGGCCCGCCGCTCCCGCTCGGCCTCCGCCTGCTTGGCCATGGCCCGCTGCATCTCCACCGGCAGGTCGATGGCCTTGAGCTCCACCAGGGTTACCTTGATGCCCCAGGGATCGGTGTGTTTGTCCAAAATCTCCGCCAGTTGGGCGTTGACCTTCTCCCGCTCCGCCAACAGATCGTCCAACTCCACCTGGCCGCAGACGCTGCGCAAGGTGGTCTGGGCCAGAAGCTGGGTGGCGGAATAGTAATCCCGCACCTCAATGACCGCCTTGACGGGATCGATCACCCGGAAATAGACCACCGCATTCACCTTGATGGAGACGTTGTCCCGGGTGATGATCTCCTGGCTGGGGACGTCATAGGTGACCAGCTGCAGGTTCACCTTCACCAGACGGTCGATGAGGGGGATGACGATGATCCAGCCCGGGCCCTTGGCCCCGGGAAGGGCCCGGCCCAGCCGGAAGATAACGCCCCGCTCGTATTCATTGAGAATTTTGATGGCACTGAACAGGAAAAACACCAACAGCACCAGAATCACGGTGTAGCCGGAAAACATCGTGTCACCTCGTGTGGGAATGTGGTTTGCTGCCAATGCACCGCCGGCAGGGCGATGTGTCTGCCAAGAGGGCGAGCTTCCATGAGACAAACGTAGGCCTCGCCGGCACCTCAAGGGCGGGCCTGGCCGTCCACTGGGCTTTTGGGTTTAGCGTCCCGGCGTCCGGGGCACCGGCCGGACTTTCAGTGTCAGGCCGGTGACCTCCACCACCTCCACCGGCTCGCCCTTGGCCACCGGGGTGTCGCTTACCGCCTGCCAGTACTCCCCGTGCACAAAGACCTGGCCTTGGGGAGCGAGATCGGTATAGGCCACCCCCCGTTCCCCCACCAGGCCGGCGGGGCCGGTGAGGGAGCGCCGCATCTGGCTCTTCACCACCAGGGCGCTGATCCCCAGGAAAAACAGGGCAATGGCCGCCAGGGAGGGAATGAGGATACTCCAGGCCACCGCCATCCCCCCTTCCGCTTCCCCGCCCCTGAAGAGCATCATCCCCCCCAGGGCCAGGGAGATGAGGCCCGCCAGGGTGAGGAGCCCGAAGCTGGTGACGTAGATCTCCAGGATAAAAAAGATGAAGGCCAGGAGAATCAAAAGGACGCCGATGAAATTGACGGGCAGGGTCTGAAAGGCGTAGAAGGCCAGAAGCAGGCTCATGGCCCCCACCACCCCGGGGAGGATGGCGCCGGGGTGGGCCAGCTCAAAATAGAGCCCCGCCAGCCCGATGAGCATGAGAATGAAGGCGATATTGGGGTCGGCGATGTGCTTGAGGATGCGGGTGCCCAAGCCCTCGGGGATGTCCCTGAGGGGCACGCCGGTGGTCTTGAGCGTGCGGGGGCCGGCCGCGGTTTTGGCGGTGCGGTTGTGAAGCGCCGCCACCAGGTCCCCCAGGTTGTCCGCCACCAGGTCAATCACCTTAAGGCGCAGGGCCTCGGCCGCGTCGATAGAGACGCTCTTGCGCACCGCCTTCTCCACCCAGTCGGCGTTGCGGCCCCGCTCCAGGGCCAAAGCCCGGCCGTAGGCCGCCATGTCGTTGAGCACCTTGTCGCTCATCACCTTGTCGGCCTTGCCCAGCCCCACGGCCACCGGGTGAGCGGCGCCGATGTTGGTGCCCGGCGCCATGGCGGCCACATGCGCCGCGATGGTGATGAAGACCCCGGCGGAGGCGGCCCGGGCCCCTTTGGGGGACACGTACACCACCACCGGCACTTTGGAATTGGCGATGGCCTGGTTGATCCTGCGCATGGAGGCATCCAGGCCGCCAGGGGTGTCCAATTGCAGGATGAGGGCCTCAGCCTGCTCCTTTTCGGCCCGCCGGATGCAGTCCACCACAAATTCCGCCACCCCGGGGTTGATGGAGCCCACCACCGGCGCCACCAGGATGACCCGCTCCTGGGCCTGCGTGGTGGGGGAGCCGCCCAGCAGGGCTCCCAGGATCATCAGGAGGGCGCACAGATACTTATTCATGTCGGCCCAGCCGCGCCATCACCTTCTGCATGTCCTCCCAGGTTTTGATGCGCTCCCGGGGGAAACGGAGCAGATAGGAGGGGTGAAAGGTGGGCATCACGGGGATGCCCTGGTAACTCTGCCAGGTGCCCCGCAGTTTGGTCAAAGGGGTGCTGGTTTCCAACAACGCCTGGGTGGCCACCCGCCCCAGGGTGACGATAACCCGGGGCTGGATAGCCTCGATCTGCTTTTTCAAAAACGGCAGGCAGGCGGCGATCTCATCGGGCTCCGGCTCCCGGTTGCCGGGGGGACGGCTTTTCACCACGTTGGCGATGTAGACTTCCTCCCGGCGGAGCCCCAGCTTGGCCAGAAGGTTGTTGAGAAGCTGGCCGGCGGCGCCCACAAAGGGCCGCCCCTGCTGATCCTCCTCGGCGCCCGGCCCTTCGCCGATGAACATCAACTCCGCGGTGGGGGAGCCCTCCCCGAAGACCAGGTGCGTGCGAGTGCGCCAGAGCTTGCAGCGGCGGCAGTCCCCCATCTCCGCCCGGATTTCCTCCAGGGTGGGGCGACGAGGTGGCGCCGGGGCTTCGGCTAGGGTATCCGGGGCGGCGGTCACGGCATGGGCCGGGGCTCCGGGCCACCCCAGGCGGCCCTGGAAGGCCAGCCATTCCTTCAGCTGCCGGATCAACTGGGTGAGCTCCGCCGGGGCCGGGTCAGTCACGTCCTTCCTCCTGGCCGCCCCAGGACTCCGCCAGCCAGTCCAACAGGCGCTCTGCCACCTCATCTTTGCTCAGCAAAGGCAAGGCCATAGGCTCCCCCTCCCGGGGGATGAGGGTCACTTCGTTGGTATCCACGGCAAAGCCGCTGTCCGGCCGGTTCACCTCGTTGGCCACGATGAGGTCCAGGTTTTTCGCCTCCAGCTTGCGCCGGGCTTCGGCCAGGAGATCCCCGGTTTCGGCGGCAAAGCCGATGAGCACCTGCCGGGTCTTCAAGGGGGCCAGCTCCTTTAAAAGATCGGGGTTTTGCACCAGCCGGAGCTCCTGGGCCTGGGGGCCCCGCTTCAGTTTTTTGGATGCCAGGGACTCGGGGCGGTAATCGCTCACCGCCGCAGCCATAATGAGGGCGTCCGCCTCCGGGAAGCGCTCCTTAAGCACGGTGAGCATCTCCAAAGCGCTCCGCACCCTGACCATCTCCACCCCATGGGGCGCGGGCAAGGCGGTGGGGCCGCTCACCAGGGTCACCTCGGCCCCTCGGCGCCAGGCGGCCTTGGCCACGGCATAGCCCATCTTGCCGCTGGAGCGGTTGGTGAGGAAGCGCACCGGGTCCAGGTCCTCATGGGTGGGCCCGGCGGTGACCAGAATCCGGCGGCCGGCCAGATCCTGGGGGCTAACGAGGCGGGCGGCGGCCGCCAGGATGTCCTCCACCTCCGGCAAGCGGCCATAACCCACCGCGCCGCAGGCCAAAGGCCCGGCCGCAGGCCGTAAGACCGTCATCCCCCGCTGCTCCAGGCGGGCCAGGTTTTCCTGGACCACCGGGTTGGCGTACATCTCGCAGTTCATGGCCGGGCAGAGCAGCACCGGCCGGGTGGCGGCCAACAGGATGGTGGTGAGGAGGTCATCGCCGAGGCCGGCGGCCACCTTGCCGATGAGGTTGGCGGTGGCCGGCGCCAGGATGAGGAGGTCCACCTGCTGCCCCAGCCAGATGTGCTCCAGGGGGTGGATGCCTTGCCCGAAGAGATGGGTGCCCACCGTCTGGCCGGTGACCGCGGCGAAGGTGAGGGGGGTGACAAACTCCTGGGCACCCCTGGTCATCACCACCTTGACCTGGGCGCCGCCGGTCACCAGCCGGCGGGCCAGCTCCACCGCCTTGTAGCAGGCGATGCCGCCGCTCACCCCCAACAGGATGCGCTTTCCTTGAAAGATCATCATGCGTGCTGCGCCGTCACATCCGGATATGGCCGCCTTGGTGCAGGCGCCCGCCGGACTTTCCTGGCCCCTCAGAAGAACGGATTGTATTTGCGCTCGTGGCCGATGGTGGTCACTGGCCCATGGCCGGGATAGACGATGTAGTGGTCCCCCAGGGTGAAGAGCTTTTCCCGGACGTTGCGGATGAGGGCGTTGAAATCGCCCCCGGGGAAATCGGTGCGGCCGATGGAGCCGGCAAAGAGGGTGTCCCCCACGTACACCAGGTTGGAGTCCTCCAGCACCAGGGAGATGCCGCCCGGGGTATGACCAGGGGTGTGCAGCACCTTGAGGCGATATTTCCCGAAGCTCAGCACATCCCCCTCCTTGAGGAGGATGTCCGCCTGGGAAGGACGCATGGGCTTGCCGGTGAACATCAGGGCCTCATTGGCCCGGAGCAACATGGGGGCATCCAAGGCATGGATGGCGATCTCCGCCCCGGTGGCCTCCTTCACCGGCTGGTTGGCATCCACGTGATCAAAATGGCCGTGGGTGTCGATGATGTATTTGAGCTTAAAGCCGTGGTAGCGCAGGGCCTCCAGGATCTCATCCTCGTCTCCGCCCGGGTCGATGACCACCGCCTCCTTGGTCTCCTCATCACCCAGGATGTAACAGTTGACCTCCAGCAGTCCCACCACCAGGGGTTTTTGGATCATAAAGGTTCAGGCTCCTCGTGGTTTTAGGCGTTCCAGAAGAATTTCAGGCCCTGGAGGCCGAAGTAGCCCCCGAAAGCGAAAAGAAAGACCCCGCAGCCGGCCAGGAATCCCCGGTAGACCGTATCGGAGATGAAGCGGCGGCCCTGGGCCACCGCCGCGGCCACCAGGGAATACCAGGCGAAGTCCGCCAGGATGTGCCCGGCAAAGAAGAGAAAGACCCCCACAAGGCCGAAGCGGGCGGCAAACAGAACATAGCCCAGGCCGATGGTGAGCCACCACAAGAGCCAGTAGGGGTTGGCCAGGCTCATGAGCACCCCGGCCAGGACCGGATTAAGACCACCGGCCTCCTGCCCTTCCAGGCTCAGGCGGCTGGTGCGGGCGGCCTGAAGCAGGCCCCAGCCCATCCAGCCCAGCACGCCGGCGCCCACCAGGCCCACGGTGCCCAGGATCTGTGGGCGGTTGAGCCAGCCCCCCACGCCGGCCAGGAGCAGCAGCACCAAAGCCAGCTCCAGGAGGCCGTGGCCCAGGATGATGAGGGGGCCGGCCCAGAAACCCCGGCGGCCGGCCTCACCCACCGTCACCGTGAGGAGGGGTCCGGGCATCAGCGCCCCGGACAGGGCCACCACAAAGGAAGTGGCCGGCACCCCGGCCAGCACCCACAGATCCATGACCTGCCCCCATGCGATATCGAAAGTAAAAATTAACACAGCCGGGCTGATTTTCCAAGAGAAATCCGGGGATAGCGGTCCGGTCACAACCGGTCCCCTGCCCACTGCGGGGAAATTTCACCCCGGCCGGTTATAGTCCGAAAAAGATTATGATCTCAACGTCAGGAAGCGGAGATGAAGACTGCGAGGAAACGGCAGGGGCAAGGGAAGTTGATCAAGGCGGCAGCCTGTATCTCGGTGTACCTGGCGGCCTTTCTTTTTTTCAGGGCCAGCCTGGGGGCGCTGGGCGAGAGCCTCAGCCTGATGCCCCTGGATCTGGTGCAGGAGCTGGCAGCCATGAAGAGCCTATTTCAGGGGTTCGGTTACTAAAAGCGCGGCTAAATTCCCAGAGAAAGGGCAGGGGACCAGGGGAGCGGTCTCAGGGTGGCGGCAATCCTCCACCAATCAGAAAATTGCGGCTGGAGGGCATCAGGCCCTCGGAGGTCGCAAGTCTGAGCCGTCCGGGTTTTATGGAAGAAGGCCCGAGGAAGAGGTCTTCGCGGCCGAGGCCTGACCCAGTTCCCGAGCTGCCCCATCTGGCGAGTTCATTCGCCCCATCAGAGGCAAAATAAAAGGGGAGGGCGGGGATACCCTGCTCCACCGCTCTCCCCCTGCACCATGGCGGCCAGCCTCTCTTTTCGGGCGAAACCGCCCGGCCACCCTCCTCAGAAAGCCTTGAGCCAGTAAGGGTCCTCCCGGAAGCGGGCCGCGGGGCCCAGCTCCGCTTCGATCATCAATAGACGGTTGTATTTGGCGATGCGCTCCGAGCGGGACATGGAGCCGGTCTTGATCTGGCCCACGCCGGTGGCCACCGCCAGATCCGCAATGAAAGGATCCTCCGTCTCCCCGGAGCGGTGGGAGATGACCGCCCGGTAGCCGTGGCGCCGGGCCAGCCGGATGGCGGCCAAGGTCTCGCTCACGGTGCCGATCTGATTCAGCTTGATGAGAATGGCGTTGGCCACCCCCAGGTCGATCCCCTTTTGGAGGAATTTGATATTGGTGACAAAGATGTCATCCCCCACCAATTGAATCTTTTCCCCCAGGTTCTGGGTCAGATAAACCCAGCCATCCCAATCGCTCTCGGCCAGACCGTCCTCAAGGGAGACGATGGGGTGCTTTTTCATCAGCTTCCGGTAGTACTCGGTCATTTCCTCGGCGCTCAGGGCCTCGCCGCCGGATTTGGCGAAGATGTACTTGCCGGCTTCAGCGTCATAAAATTCGGAGGAGGCCGGATCCAGGGCGATGACCACATCCCGGCCGTAGCGGTAGCCGGCCTGCAGCACGGCCTCCTCGATGAGCTCCAGGGCGGCCTCGTGGGAGGGGAGACTGGGGGCGAAGCCGCCCTCATCCCCCACGCCGCTGGCCAACCCTCGGGTCACCAGGACCTTCTTCAGGGTGTGAAAGACCTCGGAGGCGATGCGCAGGGCCTCACTCAGGGTCTCACCGCCCACGGGCATGATCATGAATTCCTGAAAGTCCAGATTGTTGGTGGCGTGAGCCCCGCCGTTGATGACGTTGAGCATGGGCATGGGGAGGGAAGCGGCATCGGTGCCGCCGAGATAGCGGTAGAGGGGCAGGCCAGTGGTGGCGGCTGCGGCCCGGGCCACCGCCATGGAGACGGCCAAAATGGCGTTGGCCCCCAGGCGACTCTTGTTGGGGGTGCCGTCCAGCTGGATCATCTCCCGGTCGATGCCTTCCTGGTCCAGGGCACATTTACCCAGGAGGGCCGGGGCAATGATTTCTTGTATATGCTGCACCGCCCGGCGCACCCCTTTGCCGCCGAAACGGCTGCCGCCGTCCCTGAGCTCCAGGGCCTCATTCTCGCCGGTGGAAGCCCCGGAAGGCACCATGGCTGTGCCCTTGAGGCCGTTTTCCAGGACCACTTCCGCCATCACCGTGGGAAAACCCCGGGAATCTAAAATCTCCAAGGCCGAAATGGCGCGAATGGCCGACATACCGTACTCCTTTCTTGCCCTAGCCCCCGGCCGGTGCCGGGGGAGGGTAGGGGACCGGCGTGGTCCGCCGGAAATGAGGTGAGAGTCTTATGCCAGGGTCACCCAGGTATCCGGGTGCTGCTCGGTGACCAACCCGCCCTGCCTTGAGGGTGGGCCAGCCGCAAAAAACCCCAGGCCCCCGGCCGCTCTGGCCGGGAACCTGGGGGCATGATAGCAGAGTTTCAGGCGGGAAGGAAGCTTATTGAGGCTGGAAGGGCCCCTTCCGCTGTTGCTGTTGTTGCTGCTGCTGCTTCTGGCCGCCGCCCCCGCCGCCTTTGGGCTGCTGGGGAGGCGGAGGAGCGCTCATCTGCTTGGGAGGACCGCCACCACCCGGACCCCGCTGGACCTGCGGCGGAGCGCCTCCGCCGGAACCCCGATTGATCTGCGGCGGTCCGCCAGCACCCGGGCCCCGCTGGATCTGAGGCGGCGCTCCCCCGGCCCCCGGGCCTCTCATGCTCTGGGAGCCAGGAGGGGGACCCATGGGAGGCTGCTGCTTGATCTTGGGGGCGCCCCCACCCGGAGGGGTTCCGGGAGGCATCCCGCCGGGACCCCGCTGGAGGCCAGGCTGGCCCGGGCCGCCGGGACCCCGCTGCATCCCCGGCTGTCCAGGTGCCCCCGGACCCCGCTGAAAGCCGGGTTGGCCCTGTCCGGGAGGGGTGCCGCCCGGACCTTTGATCTGGCCAGGGGGTTGCATCTGGCCTTCCCCAGGACCGCGGCGGATGCCAGGACCTTCCCCCGGGCCGCGGCGCACCCCGGGCATGCCCTCGGGCATGGTGCCCGTGGGGCCACGACGGATGCCGGGCTGCCCAGTTCCCTGGCCGGGCGGCTGGAAGCCTTCCCCGGCAGGCCCACGGCCTTTGCCCGGACCGATGCCGGGCTGACCGCCGGGCCCTTTGCCCTGGCCGGGGGGCTGGAAGCCTTCCCCGGCAGGCCCGCGGCCTCTGCCCGGACCGATGCCGGGCTGACCTTCACCCGGACCACGGCCTACGCCCTGCTGTTGGCCCGGGCCGGCAAAACCCGCGCCGGGACCTTTCGCCCCACCGCGGCCGATGCCGGGCTGGCCTTCACCGGGACCCCGACCGAGACCCGGCTGCCCGCCGGGCCCCCTGCCCTGGCCGGGAGTCTGGAAGCCTTCCCCGGCAGGCCCGCGGCCTCTGCCCGGACCGATGCCGGGCTGGCCTTCACCCGGACCACGGCCCACGCCCTGCTGCTGGCCCGGGCCAACAAAACCCGCGCCGGGACCTTTCGCCCCACCGCGGCCGATGCCGGGCTGGCCTTCACCGGGACCCCGACCGAGACCCGGCTGCCCGCCGGGCCCCCTGCCCTGGCCGGGAGTCTGGAAGCCTTCCCCGGCAGGCCCGCGGCCTCTGCCCGGACCGATGCCGGGCTGGCCTTCACCCGGACCACGGCCAATGCCCTGCTGCTGGCCTGGGCCGACAAAGCCCGCACCGGGGCCTTTCGCTCCACCGCGGCCGATGCCGGGCTGGCCTTCACCCACACCCATCCCCGGTCCCCGACCGGTCATGCCAGGCTGACCATGGCCGAAGCCGCGGCCGCCCATCTGGGTGAAGGTCTCCGCGCCCTTGATGGGCTTGGCGGTCTGGATGCGCTTTTCCATTTCCGGGGTGATGGGTTGAATCGCTTTCTGGGAAAGCCCCAGGCCCTTCATGCCATAAGTGCGGCCCTCCCAGGCCCCCGAGCCGCGACCGGGACCCATGGTTCCCCGGGGATCCGCCAGGAGCGGGCGTTCGGCCTTGGGAATGCGGCCCCGGTCAAAGGTGGGCCACACCGCCGGCTTGGCAATGGCGCCGGGGTTGGCGATCTGGTTGCGGTTGATGATGGCATTGACGTTTTGCACCCGCATGGGATTGCCCCACTTGTTGAACTCCCGGGGCGGGGTAATGTGGGGCATCACATCCCGGTGCTTGGCAAAGACCACATCCGGAGGGTAGCCGTTCCTGATATTGGTAACGTTATAGTTGTTGATGTAGTTATTGATGACCGTGTGGTTGACATTGGTCACCCGGGAGACGTATTCCACCGGAGGCCCCCAGTTGTACGCCCCGGGGATGGCTCCCCCCACGAAATACGTCGGCGGGTAGTAAGTGGGATAATACCAGTTGGTGATGATGCGGGTGACGGGGTAGACCACCGGATAGTACGCCGGCGGTGCCAAGCAACCGCAGCCCATATAGGTATAGGCCGGGGTGTAGGGTTGGCCCAGGCCCAGAAGGAAGCTGGCCGCCTGGGAGAAGATCCAGAAGGGGGCCGTGAGCACATTGAGGATGGGCTGCCCCGGGGCCCAGCCCGACGGATACCAGCCCGTGTTGGGCGGCGGCACGTAGTTGGGCGGGGGGATGGGAGCCCAGCCGATGTAAGCGGTATCCACCGCGCTGCCGATGGCGGTCTCCGGGGTGTTGCGCCAGGTCACGGTGCTGGGATACCAGGTGCGACCGGGGACCCACACCCAACCGTAGGTTTCCGTGGGCATCCAGTTGCCGTAATGGTAGGTGGCCCAGCCCCAGGGTTCTTCGGTCTCAAAGATATACCCGTGTTTAGTGGGCACCCAGCGGCCGTTGACGTACGGTCGCCAGTCCTCCTCCACCTGGTTAGGGTACCAGACCGGGCCGTATTCCTCGTAATCGACCCATTGGCCATACTGGGTCAGCTCCTCATAAAAGATGGCCGCATCTTCCGTCCCGGCCCGGGCCGCCGAGGGCAGACCGGTGATGCCGGCCAGAAGGAGGAGCATCCCCATGGCTAAGGCCAGTCCGCTGACCGTCCGATGTCGTGACATGAAGGTCTCCTTTTAGCGAATAATATTGCCGGTGCTCCCCTGGAGGCGTTTCTGACCGCCTGCCGGGGGAACCTTCCCTCACCGCTGCCTTGCCGAGCTGCTGTCTAACCCCCCATCGTCTCTGCCACCTCCAAACCCGTGATTATCGGCCTGAGGCCTTTTTTTGCCTGGGAAAAAC
Organism: Desulfobaccales bacterium; assembly: GCA_037481655.1. NCBI lineage: Bacteria > Pseudomonadati > Thermodesulfobacteriota > Desulfobaccia > Desulfobaccales > Desulfobaccales bacterium. Next base: position 51,349 of record JBBFLF010000003.1, read on the forward strand.
TCATTCCCGGTGGAATATGGAATACTGCATGTTAGATAAATTCCCCCCGGCAGATATTAAGTGGGTTCTGCCTTTCTGGCGGCCAGAAAGCTCCCTGAGGACATTGTCGCCGGGCTCGGTACCCGGGCCTGGAAAACTGCTCCTGGCACTTACCCATTTTTTGTCGGCCCGCTCTTCCTCCTTATCGGCAGCGGCCCTTCAAAACCTTTCCCTTGTGATAAAATTTCTTTCACTGTCTGCCCCCGGCCACGGGCTCAGGGACACGCGGCCGGGCCCAGTTCCCGGCCCTCCGGCGTGAGGCGCAACCGCCCGAGATTCAGGTAGCGCACCTCCCCGGCCCGCTCCGGAGCCAGGGGGGTGAGAATCCGCCAGAGACGTTCCTCCCACGGGTGAGGGAGGACGATCCCCACCGCCAGGGTCCGGTGGCCCCCATCCAGCAGGCCCGCCAGGCAATACTCCAGGGAGGACCAGGCGACCAGATGGAGCAAGGGAAATTCCCGGGTGGCGGAGGGCTCCGGGGCCTCGCCCACCAGAAGCAGGTGGCGCAGGGCGGAGACCTCGCCAAGCAGGACGGGCACCCCCAGGCGGCCGGCCCACTCCTGCCGCTCCCGGCGGCTGAGGCGCCGGCCCTCTCCGAAGAAGCGCCCCCTCAGTTGCACACTTCCCCAGGGAAAGCGGAGTTCCCGGGCCGCCCGGAAATAGTCCCGGAAGCGCTCTTCCCGGTAAGCCCGGCGCATCTCCGGGCTTTTCCCCATCGCCCGGGGCGAGACCGCCAGGCGCAGCAGGGGGGCCGCCTCTCCCACGGCCCTCACCAGAGGGGCCAGTTCCTCCCCCCGTGCCAAGGCCAGGAGCAATGCCGGCCTCAGCAGCTCCACCTGCCCCCGCTTCAGGCGCACCGCGGCGCCGCCGCTCACCAGGCCGCTGGTGTTCACCACCAGCCGGGTGAGGCCCCGGGCGGCCGCGGCGTCCGCCAGCACCCGGGCCCCCACCACCACCTCCAGGACCGCGGCCACCGGGCTGGTCTGGCCGATGAAGTAGAGCTCCTCCGGAAACAGGGGGTCATCCCCGGGCACATGGGGCGGGAAGGCGGCCAGTCCCAGGGCGGCGGGCGGGCCCACATGGGACTGGCCCAGATCCAGGTCCATGAGGCCCACGGGCTCCCCGGCCGCGTAAGCCCGATAGACCAGATAGCGGGAGAGCGTGCTCTTGCCGCTGTCGGTGCCGCCCAGGATCATGGCCGTGCCCCCGGAGGCCACGAAGCGGTCGCCCGCCTCCACCCAGCCCGGCGGCAAGTCCAGGGAGGCCAGGAAAGGGAAGGGCTCACCGGCCGACATGCCGGAGCACACCCCGGGCCGGCCAGCCAACCGGCCGGGGCCGTTGCTGCTTGAGGTCCACTGCGTCGGGCAAACCGTGGCTCATCCGTCCCTGGATGGCAAGAAGGGGATGTCGTTTATGCGGCCAGCCGCACCGTGGTGCCCACGCAGCTCACCATGAAACTGTCAGGGAAGGCCAGGGCCAGCTGGGTCAAGGCCCGAAAGCCGGTGCAATGGCCGGCCACCAGGAGCTTGGGGGAAAGTTCCTTCAGCCCCTGGATGGTCTGGCGGATGAGCTCCGGCCCGCCGGCGGTGAGGTGCAGGCCCCCGATGATGGCTGCCACCTCCGTCACCCCGGTGAGCTTCTGGGCGTATTTCACCATGTTGACGATGCCGGGATGGGAGCAGCCCCCCACCACCACCAGCCCCTGGCCCTGGACGAGGGCCACCAGGGCCTGCTCATCGCTGAAGGGGTCGTTTTCCTCTTTGCCCGCCACCACCCGTTTGGGCCCGGGCAGGGGCGTTTCATAAGGGGTGGAGGCCTCCACCGTGCCGGTGAGCAAGGCCTGGCCCAGGACCAGCGTGGGCCCGGTGTTTTCGTGGAGCTCGGCTCCCCGCCGGATGAGCTCGGCCCGTTCCAGCTCCCAAGGGCCCACCCGGCCTTTGGGGGTGAGGAGCAACTTGGGCAGATAAGAGTCCGGATGGAGGAAGACGGGCAACGGCTTATCCCGGCGGGCCAGCACTTCCAGAAGGCCGCCGTAATGATCCGGATGGCCGTGGGACAGGACCAGGGCATCCACCTCCGCCAGGTCATGCTCCAGGGCTTCCAGGTTGTTGAGCAGCGGCAAGGGGGAATTGGCCGCATCCATGAGCAGGGTGGTGCGCCGGCCGTTTTGCTCCAGGGTGATCCAGTAGGCCAGTCCGTGGGCGGCCACCAGGGGTTTTTTGAGCTTGCCCGGCACGATGCGCTCCACCACCCCCGGCCGGGAGGGCTCAAAGACGTCGTAAAAGTTGTCCACCAGCACTTCGATGGTGACGGCAGTCAGGGCGGGCAGTTCCATCAGCCGGGTTCCTCCTGGCGGCAGAGCGAAGGGACGTAACTTTTTCCTGACACTACCGCCGGCAGGGCGGCTCTGTCAAGTTTTTAATAGACCAGAATAGTTACTTCTGGGAGAGAGGGGCAACCCGTCATGCTGGGACTATGACGCACGTGATTTCTGCCGGGAAAGAGGCAGGGGCCGCCGACCCCTGGCCCCCGCGTCTGGCCCTTCGCACTGGTCTGAGGACCCGCCAAAGAAAAAGGGCGGGGGATTCCCGCCCTGAGCTGACTACCGAGAGGAGGAGGGTTTACAGGGAGAAGATCTTCACCGAAGCCGCGGCCAGGTCATAGAACCAGCCCGGGAAGATGCCCACCAGCACCACCGCCAGGGCCGTGGCCGCCAGGGTGGCGGTAACCGCCGGGGAGAAGGTCACCGGCCCCAGATCCGCCTCCGCCGGCCGCATATACATGAGCACGGTGATGCGGAGATAATAGTAAACCGAGATCAGGGAGTTCATCACCGCAATGATGACCAGCCAGATGTAGCCGGCCTGCACCGCGGCGGCAAAGATATACAGCTTCCCCACAAAGCCGGCGGTGGGGGGCATGCCCGCCAGGGCGAACATAAAGACGCTCATGGCCGCAGCCAAGCCCGGATGCTGCCGGCCCAAGCCGCAGTAATCGTAGATATTGAGGTAGCGGTCCTGAGTCCGGCTCACCAGGATGATGGCGGCAAAGGCGCCGATGTTCATCAGGGTGTAGGCCAGAAGATAGTAAAGAATGCCCACCGCGGCCAGCTGATTGGCGGCCACCAAGCCCACCAGGAGATAGCCGGCATGGGCGATGCTGGAGTAGGCCAGCATGCGTTTGATGTTGGTCTGGGCGATGGCCACCACGTTGCCCAGGGTCATGGTGGCCACGGCCAGGCCCCACAGGAGCCAGGACCAGTCGGTGACGAAGCCCGGGAAGGAGACGTACAGGACCCGAAGGAAAGTGGCCACCGCTGCGGCTTTGACGGCCACGGCCATGTAAGCGGTGACGGAGGTGGGGGCCCCTTCATAGACGTCCGGGGTCCACATATGGAAGGGCACCGCGGCCACCTTGAAGCCGAAGCCCACCACGATGAGGCCCAGGCCCAGGAGGATGAGGGGCTGGGTGATGGCCTTGGTGACCGCCAGCTTCTTGGCCAGCTCGTTTAAATACAGGGTGCCGCCGGCGGCGCCGTAAATCAGGGCCATGCCGAAGAGCAAAATGGCGCTGGAGAAGGCCCCCAGGACCAGGTATTTCATGGCGGCTTCATTGGATTTCAGATCTTCCCTCAAGAAACCCGCCAGGACGTAGACGGCGATGGACATGACCTCCAGGCCCAGGAAGATCATGATGAGGTGCGCCCCGGCCACCATGATCATCATGCCGGTGGTGGCAAAGAGGAGGAGGGCGTAATACTCGGAGAGGTTCTTGCCGTACTCCTCCAGATACCGCCAGGAAAGGAAGATGGTGAGGGCGGCGCCCAGAATCAGGATGAGGTAGGCCAGGGCGGTGAAGCCGTCCACATACACCATGCCGGCAAAGTCAGTGCCCTTCTTACCCAGGAGGGTGAGGCTCTGGACCGCGGCGATGACCAGGGCCGCCAGGGTGACCGCCGGGACGGCCGCCGGCTTCTCCTTGGAGAGGGCCTCCCAGACCAGGATGGCGATGGCGGCCACGCTCAGGGTGAGCCAGGGTCCGATGCTGGCCAGACTGAAGGTGGGTATCGTCAGGCTCATTTCGCCTCCCCCTTGAAGACGTGGGATAAGGACAAGCTGCTGACTTGGGTGGCCTTGGCCTTGTCCATCATGGCCACGAAGTTTTCCGTGGTGGCCTTGATCTTATTCAAGAAAGTGTTGGGATACACCCCGATCCAGACGATGAAGATCAACAGGGGCACAAAGACGGCGATCTCCCGGGCGCTCAGGTCCTTGAGCTCCCGGTTCTCTTCCTTGTCCACCTCGCCGAAGATGGCCCGCTGGAACATCCACAGCATGTAACAGGCGGCGAAGATCACCCCGGTGCCCGCCAAGGCAGCGTAGATCTTGTTCTCCTTGAAGGTGCCGAGCAGGATGAGAAATTCGCCGATGAAGCCGTTCAACCCCGGCAGCCCGATGGAGGACAGGGTGACGATCATGAAGATGGTGGCAAAGACCGGCATCACCGTGGCAATACCGCCGAAGTCGGCGATCATGCGGGTGTGACGCCGCTCATAGAGGCAGCCGACACAGAAAAACAAGGCCCCGGTGGAGAGCCCGTGGTTGATCATCTGGATGATGCCGCCCTGGATGCCCTGGACGTTGTAAGTAAAGAGGCCCAGCATGACAAAGCCCAGGTGCGACACCGAAGAGAAGGCCACCAGGCGCTTCAGGTCTTTCTGCACCATGGAGACCAAAGCACCGTAGATGATGCCGATGATGGCCAGGATGCTGAAGAGCGGCACGAAGTACAAGGCCGCCTGAGGGAAGAGGGGCATGTTGAAGCGCAGGAAGCCGTAAGTCCCCATCTTCAAGAGCACGGCGGCCAGGATGACGGAGCCCACGGTGGGCGCCTCGGTGTGGGCGTCCGGCAGCCAGGTGTGGAAGGGGAACATGGGCACCTTGATGGCGAAGGCCAAGCCAAAGGCCAAAAACATCCAGAACTGCATCTTGAAGGGGATGTTGAGGCCGTAGAGCTTGAGAAGATCAAAGGTGTAGGTGCCCGTCACCTTGCCGCCATAGAAGTAGAGGACCAAGATGGCCACCAGCATCAGCAGGGAGCCGAACATGGTATACAGGAAGAACTTGATGGCGGCGTAGACCCGGCGGGCCGGATTGCCCCAGATCCCGATGAGGAGATACATGGGGATGAGCATCACTTCCCAGAAGACATAGAAAAGGAAGAGGTCCAAGGCCACAAAGACGCCGATCATGCCGCTGGACAGGGCCAGCAGGCAGATCATGAACTCTTTCACCCGGTCCTTAATGTCGTCCCAGGTGGCGAGCACGGCCATGGGCCCCAGGAAGGTGGTGAGCATGACGAGCAGGATGGAGAAGCCGTCCACGCCCACGAAATAGCTGATGCCGTACTGGGGGAGCCAGGTGTAGCGCTCCACGAACTGCATCCCCGGATTGGCGTCGTCGAACCGAAACCACAGCGGCAGGGAGAGGAGGAACTCGGCCACCATCACCGCCAGGGTGAAGAGCTTAAGGCGCTTGTCATCCTCGCGGTTCATGAAGATGAGCACCACCACCCCTGCCAGGGGAAGGAGGATGAGAAGGGAGAGAATGGGCAGCTGCATGAGCAACTCCTGCTTCGGATTACCCGAGTAAGTAGCCGACGACCAGCGTGACGCCCAGGACGATGGCCATGGCGTAGTTCTGCACGAAGCCGGTCTCCAGGCGCCGCAGGTGCTCGCTCAGCCAGGCCACCAGGCCGGCGGAGCCGTTCACCGCGCCGTCCACCACCTTGTTGTCCACTTCGGTCCACATGAGGGTGGAGCCCACCTTGATGGGTTCCACGATCATATAGTCGTAGATCTCATCCACATAATACTTGTGGTAGACCAGGTCGTAGATGACGGGGAATTTCGCCGCCAGCCAGGCAGGGATGTCCGGGCTGACGATGTAGAACTTGTAGGCGATGTAGATGCCGATGGCCGCCACTGCCATGCTGAAGGCCATGAGCCCCAGCTCGGCGGAGATGGCCAGGTGCGCCTCATGCCCCAGGGGGGCAATGGCGGGGGAGAGGAAATCGTGGAACTTCTGGGCCCCGGGGATGATGGGGAAGTTGATCCAGCCCCCCACCACCGACAGGAAGGCCAGGGCCATGAGGGGGATGGTCATGGACGGCGGCGATTCATGGATATGGTGCTCAACGTGGTGCGGCACCCGGGATTCGCCGAAAAAGACCATATACACCGCCCTAAACATATAGAAGGCGGTGATGCAGGCGGCGATGGTGGCGGTGAGCCACAGCCAGACATTGCCGTTCACCAAGGCGTACATCAGGATCTCGTCCTTGCTGAAGAAGCCGGCGAAGGGGAAGATCCCGGCGATGGCCAGGGTGGCAATGAGGAAGGTCTTGTAGGTGATGGGGATCTTGTGCCGGAGGTTCCCCATGAGGCGGATATCCAGCTCGCCGGAGAGGGCGTGGCTGATGGAGCCGGCCCCCAGAAAGAGGAGGGCCTTGAAGAAGGCGTGGGTCATGAGGTGGAAGATGCCGGAGATAAAAGCGCCCACGCCGCAGGCCAGGAACATATAGCCCAGCTGGCTGACGGTGGAGTAAGCCAGGATGCGTTTGATGTCGAACTGGCAGGTGCCCATGGAGGCGGCAAAGATGGCCGTGGCGCAGCCGATGACCGCCACCACCGCCAGGGAGGTGGGGGCCAGCACATACAGCGCGCTGCAGCGGGCCACCATATAGACGCCCGCGGTCACCATGGTGGCGGCATGGATGAGGGCGGACACCGGAGTGGGGCCTTCCATGGCGTCGGGCAACCAGGTGTAGAGCGGGATCTGGGCGGATTTGCCGGTGGCCCCCACAAAGAGGAGCAGGGTGGCGGCGGTGATCACGCCGCTCCCCACCGGGTACTGGGCCGCCAGGGAGAAGACCTCCCGGAAGTTCAGGGTGCCGAAGGTCCAGAAGATGACGAACATCCCCAGGAGGAAGCCGTAGTCGCCCACCCGGTTGACCACGAAGGCCTTCTTGCCGGCGTCGCTGGCGGACTTTTTCTCATACCAGTAGCCGATGAGGAGATACGAGCAGAGGCCCACGCCTTCCCAGCCCACAAACATCATGAGGAAGTTGTTGGCGCCCACCAAAATGAGCATGAAGCAGACAAAGAGGTTCAGGTAGGCGAAGAAGCGGGGAAAGCCCGGGTCGTCATGCATGTAGCCGGTGGAGTAGAGGTGGATGAGGGTGCTCACCCCGGAGACCACCAGCAGCATGACCAGGGACAGCGGATCCACCAGGAAGGCAATATTGACGGAGAAGGAGCCGGAGGCGAGCCAGTTGTAAACCACCACCTCCACGGGCTTGGCCTCCGCCGGCAGCCGCAAGTACTCCAGGAAGACGGCCACGGTGAGGGCGAAGCTGAGACCCACGGCCACCGTGCCGATGGTCCCCACCTTGCCCTTGGACAGACTCTTCCCGAGAAGGCCGTTGATGACGAAGCCGATCAGGGGGAAGACGGGGATCAGCCACACATAGGGTATGAATTGCATAAAGGTCGCCTCACCACTTGAGGATGTTCAGGTCATCCACGTACACGGTGGCCCGGTTGCGGTAGATGGCGATCACCAGGGCCAGGCCCACGGCCACTTCGGCGGCGGCCACGGTCATGACGAAGAAGACAAAGATTTGGCCGTCCACCGCCTTAAAGGCGTCGGCAAAGGCGATGAAGGCCAGATTGACGGCGTTGAGCATCATCTCGATGCACATCAGGATGATGAGGATGTTGCGTCGGATGAGCACGCCGATGGCCCCCAGCGTGAACAGGGCCAGACTCAATCCCAGGTAATAGTTGACAGGTACGACCATGGAGGCTTCTCCCACCCGTTGCCTGGCCGGCGCCTTCAGCAGGCCCGGCTGATTGCCCGTTAACGCAGTTTGGCCTTGGCCAGCACCACCGAGCCCACGATGGCCACCAAGAGAAGCACGCTGGTGACCTCAAAGGGCAGGAGGTAGTCGGTGAACAGGAGCCGGGCCACCGACTCGGTGTTCCCCAGCCCCACCGGCACCTCGGTCACCGGTTTGATGACCACCTTGGCCAGCCCCATGCCGATGAGCACGGCGGAAAACACCGCCAGGGTGATGCCGGCGATCTTCAGGCCCAAACGGGGCCGGGCCAGCTCCTCTTCGGGCTGCCTCAGATTGAGGAGCATGATGACGAAGAGGAAGAGGACCATGATGGCCCCGGCATAGACGATGATCTGGATGGCGGCGATGAACTCGGCGTGGGCCAGGAGATAGAGGCCGGCCACCGCAAAGAAGTTCACGATGAGCCAGAGGGCGCTCCGCAAGGGGTGCGTCTGAAAGACCACCAGAACCCCGGAGATCAGAGCCACGGCCGCCAAGGTATAAAAGAGGTATTCCATGTCGAACGCTTCCTCACCAAAGGTTGTGGGTGGCGTAAGGGTGCGGTTTCAGGTCCCGGGCCGGGAGCGCCGGCGCCGGCAAGCCCGCCTTACAGCCAATCCGGGGCGCGCATCTCCGGCTTTTTCTGGGTGGCGCGCTCGATATCCAGAATCAGCACTTCCTTGTTGTACTGGGCCAGCTCATAGAGGTTGTTGAGCTTGATGGCCGCCTTGGGACAGGCCTCCTGGCAGAAGCCGCAGAAGATGCAGCGGGTCAGGTCGATGATGAACTGCACCGGGTATTTCTCGTGATTAGGGCCTTCCGCCGGGACGATGCCCTTGATGGCGTTGCTGGGGCAGACCACCATGCACAGGGTGCAGGCCACGCACCGCCGGGTGCCGTCTTCATTGATCACCAGCTCCGGGTGGCCCCGGAAGCGGGGATAAGGGGTGCGCTTCTCCTCCGGGTACTGCAGGGTGATGGGCTTGGAGAAGCAGTAGCGCAGTGTGGTCGCCAGGCCTTTGATGAGCGGCAGAATCATGGGTGACCTCTTAACCAAGGAACAGAATGACCACGCCGGTCAGCAGGATGTTTACCAGCGCCAGGGGCAGGAGCACCTTCCAGCCCAGATACATGAGCTGGTCGAAGCGGAAGCGGGGGTAGGTGCCCCGGACCCAGATGAAGACAAAGACCAGGATGAAGGTCTTGAGCACGAACCAGACGATGGGGGGCAAAACCGGCCCCTGCCAGCCGCCCAGAAAGAGGGTGGTGGCCAAGGCGGAGGCCACGATGATGTGGCAGTATTCCCCCAGCATGAAGAGGGCCCACTTCATGGAGCTGTATTCCGTCTGGTAGCCGGCCACCAGCTCGTTTTCGCACTCGATGAGGTCGAAGGGGGTGCGGGCGCACTCGGCGAAGGCGGCGATCATGAAGATGATGAAGCCCAAGGGCTGCAGGAAGATGAACCAGATCTTCTTCTGGGCCTCCACGATCTGCACCAGGCTGAGTGACCCCGCCAGCATCAGGACGCCGATGATGGAGAGCCCCAGGGCCAGCTCGTAGGAGACCATCTGGGCCGAGAGGCGCAGGCCCCCCAGGAGGGAGTATTTGCTGTTGCTGGCCCAGCCGCCCAGGACCGCGCCGTAGACCGCCAACGAGGACATGGCAAAGACATAGAGGATGCCCACGTTGATGTCGGCGATCACCCCCTGGTTGAGGCCCGCCGCCTTGAGGTCCAGGGTCTGGCCGTACACCGTGATGGTGTCCGGCAGGATCTGGCTGGCGAAGGGGATCACCGCAAAGGGCAAAAATGCGGTGATGGCGGTGATCATGGGCGCCATGACGAAGAGCACCCGGTTCACCATGGGCGGGGTGAAGTCCTCCTTGAAGAGGAGCTTCACCAGGTCGGCCAGGGGCTGCAACAGACCCCAGGGCCCGACGCGGTTGGGGCCGTAGCGCAGCTGGATAAAGCCCAGGACCTTGCGCTCCATGAGCACGGTGTAGGCGATGGCCGTGAGGAAGACCACCAGGATCACCGTGATTTTCAGGGCCGTCAGCAGGATCAGCAGAGGCATGTTCATACGATGTCGCCTTTTTCCGGTTCAGCTCCGGGGACCCGGTTGAGGGGCCCGGGTTTTTTATGCCTTCTGGATGGAGACCCGCACCAGATTGGAGTTCAGGGTCAGCATCTGGGCCGCGGGCTGGGCGAAATGCTCCGGCAGGAAGGCCACCCCGGCCGGCAACAAGGGATCCAGCGCCACCTTGGCCTCCACCTCCCCGTGGGAGGAGATGATCCGGGCCTTGTCGCCCGCCTTCAGCTCCAGTTGGGCCGCATCCTCGGGGTTGAGGCTGACGGCCGCCTCGGGCGAAACCACCAGGGTGCCGCAGGGCTCGTGGGTGGTGTAAGAGCCCGAGTGCTGCAGCACCTTGCCGATGATCAGGGTGAAGGGCCGGCGGCCGGGCAGGCTGATGTCCAGGTCGAAGGGCACGAAGGTGCCTTTAACCTCCGCCGGGATGCCCTTGCCCACCACTTTCTGGGGCGCCAAGCCGGCATAGAGGGGCACCTGCCGGGCGAACTCGGCGAAGATCTGCGCCGGGTTCCGGTAGTTCAGGGGCACGCCCAGGGCCGAGGCCAGCCGGCAGATGATCTGCCAGTCGGGGAGCACACCATTGGCCGGCAGAGCCGCCTTCAGCACCCCCAGCTGTCCGGTGCTGCTGATGAAGGAGCCTTCCTGCTCCGCGTGGATGGCCACCGGCAGAACTACATCCGCCAGCTTGGCGGTGTCGGTGAGGAAGGCGTCCTGCACCACCATGAACTTCACCTTGCCCAAGAGCTTCTCGGTGCGGCTGCGGTTGGGGAGCCAGCGCAGGAGATCCCCGCCCAGGAGCCACAGGGCCTTGGGGGCGTCCGCCTCGTCCTGCTCCAGTTTGTCCAGCACCTCCAGGAGATTGGGGCCGGGGGTCTGCACCGGTTTGTGCTCGCCCCAGAAGGCCGGCGCCGCCGGGGAATCCAGAGGCAAAAGCCCCGGCAGCCGGTCGGGGAGCACCCCCAGCTCGCACACGCCCCGGGTGTTGGCCTTCTCCGCCACCGGGTAGAGGGCGCTGCCCGGGGTGCCGGGTTTGCCCACCAGGAGGAAAAGGTCCGCCAAAGCCAGGGCGTTCATGTCGCCCTTGTCCTGACTTAAGAGCTCGGTGCCGAAGAGGATGGCCGGGGCCTTGGCCTGGGCCAGGATGGCGGCCGCGGCCTCCAGGTCCGCCACCTCCACGCCCGCCCGGGTGGCGTATTCCTTGAGGCTGAACTTTTTCAGGCTCTCTTTGAGCTCGTCAAAGCCCTGGGCGGAGATGGCCGGGGTGAGATCCGGGTGGGCGGTGATCAGGGCCTTCATCAGCCCGGCCACCACCAGGCGCTCGGCGCCGGGCTTATAGCGCAGGCTGACGGTGGCCCAGCGGTCGAACTTGGTGCCCCGGGGATTGGCCACCACCAGCTTGAAGTCGTCCTTCAGCCGGGCGGCGTTGACGCCCCAGCCCAGAGGCGGCAGCTCCGGGGTGAGATCCGCCCCCAGGATGAGGGCGGCATCGGCCTGAGGGAGCTCCTCGAGGGAGCCCAGGACGAAGGTGAAGCCGCTCCCCTTGGTGTCATCCTTGATGCCGAAGGGGGAGGTGTAGACCGGGGGCTTGGGATGGGGCCCGTCGGCCTCCTTCACCTCGGGCCAACCAAAGACCTGGCCCAGGGCGCTTAAGGCCTTGGCATAGTGCAGACGGCCGGGGTTGTCCAGGTTGTTGGTGCCCAGCCCCGCCCGGAAAAACTTCTGGAAGAGGTAATTGGCCTCGTTGGTTGCCCGGGGCGAGCCCACGCCGTAAAGGGCGCCGGGACCGGCCTCCTCCAGCACTGCCTTGAGGCCTCCCGCGGCGGCGGCCAGGGCCTCCTCCCAGGTGGCCTCCTGGAGCTCGCCGTTGACCCGCACCAAGGGGGTGCGCAGGCGCTCCGGGGAGTTGATGACCGGCCAGCCGAAGCGGCCCCGGCCGCAGAGGAGGGCGGTCTCGCCGTTGTAGACCCGCATGATCTCCCCGTCCTTGAGGTGCAGCTCATACGTGCAGCCGCCGCCGCAGAAGGGGCAGACCATCTCGGTCTTGGTGACCTCCCAGGCCCGGGCCCGGTATTTGAACTGCTTGTTGATGAGGGCCCCCACCGGGCAGATGTCGATGCAGGAGCCGCAGAACTCGCAGTCCAGGGGCAAAAGCCCGGAGCCCAGCTCGGTGAAGTAGCCCCGCTGCATGAAGTTGATGGCCATGGCCCCCACGTGGTCCCGGCAGAGGCGCACGCAGCGGCCGCAGGTGACGCAACGGTCGGTGTGCCGCTCCACCAGGAGGGACTCATAGTCCGGGGGTGAGGTGGCGGGCACGGCCGTCAGGTCCACCTCCGGGACGCCCAGGGCGTGGGTCAGGTCCTGGAGCTCGCACTCGCCGCCCTTGTCGCAGATGGGGCACTCCAGGGCGTGGTTGATGAGCACCAGCTTCATGAGCTCCTGGCGGATGGCGGTGAGGCGCTCGGAGTTGGTCACCACCTCCTGGCCCTCGGCCACGTAGGTGGCGCAGGCCGGCAGGGGCCGGGGCGGCCCCGGCTTCACCTCCACCACGCAGATGCGGCAGGAGCCGATGGGCTTCAGGGCCGGATGATAGCAGAGATAGGGGATGTAGATGCCGTTTTCCCGGGCCACCTCGAGGATGGTCTTGCCCGGTTCCGCCTGAATGGCCCGGCCGTCAATGGTAAGATTAACCATAAGCCTTATCCTGTTTGGGCGCTGCTCAGTCAGCCAGGTTATTTCACCCGGGAGCCGCCTTGGGAACCCGGGTGTCCAGGGACCATATCTGTATCGGGGGCCGCGCCGGATGGTGCTATCGGCGCAGCGCTCAGCAATCCACGTCCGCCAGGACGATGTCCATGGTGCCGATGAGCGCGATGAGGTCGGCCAGGAGCCGGCCCCGGGCCAACTTGTCGGTGGCGTTCAGCACCACAAAGGAGGGCCGGCGGATCTTGATTCTCCAGGGCCGGCCGCTGCCGTCGCTGACGATATAGAAGCCCATCTCGCCTTTGGGCGCCTCAATGGCCTGGTAGACCTCGCCCTTGGGCGGAGTCACGCCCTCCTGAATCAGCTTGAAGTGATTGATGAGGGCGGCGATGTCGGTGTAGACCTTCTCCTTGGGCGGCAAAGAGATGCGGGGATCGTCCACCTTGATGTCGCCCTTGGGGAGCTTCTCCAGGGCCTGGCGCACGATCTTGGCGGACTCCAGCATCTCCTGCATGCGCACCAGATAGCGGGAATAGACGTCGCCTTCCCGGGTGCCCAAAGGAATGTTGAAATCAAAGTCCTCGTAGCTGGAGTAGGGGTTGTCCCGCCTCAGGTCCCAGTCCACCCCGGAGCCCCGGGCCATGGGGCCGGACCAGCCCCAGTCCAGGCACTCCTCCCTGGTCATGACGCCCACGCCCACAGTGCGCTTCTTCCAGATGGGGTTTTCGGTGAGCAGGGTGTCATAGTCCTTCCACTTGTTGGGGAAGTCCTTGACGAAGGCCAGGGCCTCGGGGACAAAGCCCTCGGGCAGGTCCGCGGCCACTCCGCCGATGCGAAAGTAGGCCGGGAACATGCGGCCGCCGGAGACCATCTCGCACAGGTCCATGATCTTTTCCCGCTCCCTAAAGCCGTAGAAGAGCGGGGTCATGGCCCCCAGGTCGTGGGCGTGGGTCCCCAGCCAGAAGATGTGGGAGGCGATACGGGTGAGCTCGGCGATGATCACCCGGATGTACTGGGCCCGTTTGGGCACCTCGATGCCCAACAGCTTTTCCACCGCCAGGCAGAAGCCGAAGTTGTTGACTTCGCCGGCCAGGTAGTCCAGCCGGTTCATCAGGGGAATGCACTGGTGGTAGGTGCGGTTCTCGCAGAGCTTCTCAATGCCCCGGTGGAGGTAGCCCAGATCGGGCATGGCCCGGACGATGACCTCGCCGTCCAGCTCCACCAGCACCCGGAGCACCCCATGGGTGCTGGGGTGGGAGGGCCCCACGTTGAGGAGCATGGTGTCGTATTGTTTTTCAGGCAGCACGGGTGTCATAGTCGCTTCCTTGACCTGGGTGGCAAAAGCCTTACTGCCCCCGCTGGGGGAATTCCTTCCGCAAGGGGAAGCCCACAAAGTCCTCGGGCAGGAGGATCCGCTTCAGATTGGGGTGGCCCTTGAAGACAATGCCCATGAGGTCATAGGCCTCCCGCTCGTGGAAATCGGCGGTGCTGAACACACTCACCACCGAGTCGATGACCGGGGCCGCCCCGGGCAGCAGGCATTTCAGGGTGAGCCGGTCCCGATAGCGGTGGGAGTAAAGGTTGTACACCACCCCGAACCGGGGCTCGGCCGGGTAGTAGTCCACCGCGGCGATCATGGAGAGGTACTTGTAGCCCATCTCCGGGGCGTCCCGAAGGGCGGTGAGGATGGCCCGGATGGCCTTGGGGTTCACCACGATGGTGGTGTCGCCCCGAAACTCCACCACCTCCTGGACGTCCTCGGGAAAGCGCTCCTGCAAGAACTCAATTGCCCGGTGCATCAGGCCGCCTCCTTCCGGGCCGCCAGTTTCTCCCGGTACTGCTGGGTGAGGAAGGGGTCCCTGAGGATCTTTTCATGCAGCTTGAGGATGCCGTACAGCAGGCCCTCCGGCCGGGGCGGGCAGCCCGGGATGTAGACATCCACGGGCAGGTATTGGTCAATGCCCTGCACCACCGCATAGGAGTCGAAAATCCCGCCGGAGCAGGCGCAGGCCCCCATGGCAATGACCCACTTGGGCTCGCTCATCTGATCGTAGACCCGCTGGATGGCCGGCATCATCTTCTTGGTGACGGTGCCGGCGATGATGATGAGGTCCGCCTGCCGGGGGCTGGCCCGGAAGGCCTCCATGCCGAAGCGGGCGATGTCCCAGCGGTTGGCCGCGGTGACGATCATCTCGATGGCGCAGCAGGCCAAGCCGAAGGTGGCCGGCCACAGGCTGCTCTTCCTGGCCCAGTCCACCAGCTTTTCCAGCGAGGTGGTGAGGACGTTGTAACCCAGATGTTCTTCAATACCCATGCACAAGCTCCATCAGACGGGGAGTCCGCCTTTGCTGGGTGGGCGGGGGCTGCTGAGCTCCCGCCGGCGGCCGAGGGGACGACCTCAGGCCGGGCTCATTCCCATTCCAGGGCGCCTTTGCCCCAGACGTAGGCCAGGCCCACGACCAGGACAAAGATGAAGATGGCCATCTCCACAAAGCCGAACCACCCCAGTTGCTTGAAGACCACGCCCCAGGGGTAGAGGAAGATGGCTTCCACGTCGAACACGATGAAGAACATGGCGATGACGTAGAACCGCACGTGGTAGCGGGTGCGGGCATCGCCGATGGGGTCCATGCCGCACTCATAGGGCATGTCCTTGGAGGGGAAATGCTTCTTTTTGCCCAAGAGCTCGGAGAGAAGCACAATGAGCCCCACCAGGCCGGCGGCAATGACCATGTAAATGAGAATGGGCAGATAACTGATCAGCATAGCGTGACCTTTAAACGAAGTCGTTCAGCCTCGGGCCGGGGGTGCCGGACTTTTGCTCCCGGGGCGGACTGGTCAGTTCTTCAGTGCGCCGCCGCGGCCTTCTCGTGCCGGAAGCAGACGCCGGTGGGGCAGCGGCCTTCCAGGTGCGCCAGGTAATCCGCCTTGAAGCGCTCCATCGTGGTCTTCAGGAAGGCGTAGGGGCTCCAGCCCAGGGCGCAGTTGGCGCTCTCCGTCATGATCTTGGAGAGCGACAGCATGCGCTCCAGGTCGGCTTCGGTGGCGGTGCCGTCCACCACCTTGCAGATCAGCTCATAGAGCACCCGGGTGCCCCGGCGGCAGGGCAGGCAGAAGCCGCAGGACTCGTGCTGGAAGAAGTAAAGCAGGCACTTGACCACGTCCACGATGCAGGTGCTGTCATCCAGGACCAGGTTGGTGCCGGAACCCACCGCCCCCTCCACCTCATACATGGCCTTGTATTCGAGGGGGGTGTCCACCTGCTCCGGCAAGATGAAGCCGCAGGCAGCACCGCCGGGCTGCACCGCCTTGAGTGCATGCCCGGTGCGCACGCCGCCGCCGAACTGGTCAATGAGCTGCCGAAGCGGCAGGCCCATGTTGCATTCCACGATGCCCGGCCGGTTGACGTGGCCCACCACCTGGAAGATCTTGGTGCCGGCGGAGTCCGGGGTGCCCTTGCTCTTGTACCACTCGGCGCCCTTTTTGATGATCTCCGGCACGCTGGCCAGAGACTCCACATTGTTGACGATGGTGGGCTTGTTCCACACCCCCACGGTGCCGGGGAAGGGGGGCTTCACCCGGGGATAGCCCCGCTGGCCTTCGATGGAGTTGATGAGGGCGGTTTCCTCGCCGCACACATAGGAGCCGCCGCCGGTCTGGATCTGGATGCGGAAGCTGAAGCCGCTCCCCAGGATATTGTCGCCCAGGAAGCCCCGCTCCATGGCCTGGTTGATGGCGTTCTGCAGGCGGTACATGGAGAGGTAGTATTCGCCCCGGACGTAGATGTAGCCGAAGTTGGCGCCCACGGCATAGCCGGCGATGATCATGCCCTCGATCACCCGATGGGGGTCGCCTTCCATGATGTAGCGGTCCTTGATGGTGCCGGGCTCGCCTTCGTCGGCGTTGCAGATGATGTATTTGGGGAAGACCTTGAGCGGCCGGGTGAAGGACCACTTGAGCCCGGTGGGGAAGCCGGCGCCGCCCCGGCCCCTCAGGCCCGAGTCCTTGACCACGTTCACCACTTCCTCGTCGGTCATGGAGAGGGCTTTTTTCAGCCCCTCGTAGCCGCCCCGGGCCAGGTAGTCGTCGATGCTCATGGGGTCGATCTGATCGACGTTCTGGAGGAGCGGGGTCTCATCGGGGCTGGGCGGGTAAGCGCTCAGAGGGTTGGTGGTCCGCCTCAGCTGGGTGTAGTCCGGCGCCTTGCCGGCCCGGTAGTCGCTCAGGATCTGGCGGATCTTGTCCGGGGTGAGGTGGCCGTGCACCACTTCGTTGATCTGCATGGCCGGCGCCACCTCGCACACCCCCAGGCAGGCGGTGAGCTCCAGGGTGAAGAGGCCGTCAGAAGTGGTCTCACCCACCTCCACCCCCAGCTCTTTCTTGAGGAAGCTCAGCATGTCCTCGGCGCCCAGCACGTGGCAGGGCGGGGACTCGCACAGCCGGATGATGTACTTCCCCCGGGGCTGGGTGGAGAACATGGTGTAAAAACTGAGCACCCCGTAGAGATAGGGGTAGGGGATGTCCATGGTCTGGGAGACCAGCTCCAGGGCCTCCATGGGGAGCCAGTTGCCGCAAAGGCGCTGCACCTGGTGCAGGGCAGGCAGGAGGCCGCCCTTGATCTGCTTGAAGCGGGTGCAGACATCCTTGATGCCGGCCACCTGGTCGGGACTCAGGGGAGCACTGACGGGGCGCTTGATTTCCAGCATGATCCATCCACAGGAGAGAAAATTGTGAAAATTTTCTTAATTCCCGTCTTTTTTAATCCCATCGCCGGAGGGTGTCAAGACTTTTTTTGGGGAAAAACCCGACAGCGCCGAAAGTGGCGTGGGCGGCGCAAAATGAGCCCCCCAACGAGAGTCTTAGTGCTTCGGCGGGCGCAGGGTATGGAGGGTGAGGGCCTTGAGCCAGGCGGCGCTCTCCCGGAGCACCATACGGGTGAGCCAGAGATAGCGGCGGCTGTGCCAGTAATGGCGCAACAGTCCCGGGGCCGCCAGGGGGTGGAGGATGATGCCATGGCGGCGGAAATGGCGCCGGAAGAGGAAAAGGGCCCGCCTGAGGTGCAACTGGTCGCTCACCAGGCCCACCTGCCGCAGACCCAGGTCCAGCACCAGGGGCAGGAGATGGAGGGCGGCGGTCTGGGTGGAGCGGCTTTTTTCCTCCAGGATGAGGCGGCTGTCCAGCTGCTCCCGGAGAGCCGGCTCCCCCTGCTCCTCGGCCCAGGCCCGGGCCGCCGCGGCCATGGCCCCCGCTTCGGTGAGTAAGGGCAGCCCCGGAACCGGCGCGGGGCCGCCGGAAAGGAGCAGATACGGGCGACCGGCCTGGGCCTGCCACACGGCCAGGGCGTGGAGCAGACGGGCCCGGGCGACGCGGCCGGGTTGACCTTCCGGGTTCAGCTTGGCCCCCAGGACGATGAGGCCGTCCAGGGGCGGGAGGTTTTCAGGACGCAACATAACTTTCCTCAGGGCCAGGGGGTTGGGAACCCATTCCCCTCTCCTCACCCCTTTCCTCCAGCGAAGGGGTGGGGTGAAGAAGGGGAGGGGAAGGTGGGGGAAACCCCCGGCTCTCTCCTCACCGCCTCCGGCGCCGCTCCTTGCGGGCGGCGGTCTTCCAGGCGGGTTCATCCCGCCTCTTCGCCTTGGGTTTGGGGCCCTCTTTCACGAGGGCGGCCAGATCCACCCGCAGCTCCCCGGGCACCGGCGGCGGCCCCGCCGGCTTGGGCGGCCGGGCTGGCTCTTTGGTCGGCGGCGGGGCGCTGAGCTCCAGAAACTGCCGGGGCACCTCCCGGGTGAGGAAGAGCTCCTCCCCGTAGGCGATGAAGCTCACACCTTTGCGGGCCGCGGCCTGGGCCTGCACGGTCACCGGCACCGGCGAAGGCGCCCGGCGCTTCCCCAGCTTGAGGGCCATCTCCGGTGTGCGGGCCAGGATCACCTCCTCACCCGCGGGTGCCTTCAGCCCCTCCTCCCAGACCCGGGCGTGGTGTTTGGGAGGAATGGCCATATATAAATAGGTGGGCACCGCTTCCCCCGGGCGGCGCAGCTCCGGCGGGGGCGGAGTGAGGCTGCGGACCCGGTCGCCCTGAAGCTCGATGGCGGGCGGACGGGCCAGGGCCGCCAGCTCCTCCAGGTGCTGGCGCCGCACCCAGGCCAGGCCCGGCTCCCCTGTCAGGGCGGCAAGCAGTCTCTTGACCGGCACAAAGCCCGCCTCATCCAGCACCAGGCCGAACTCGTCGGGCCGGTGGCCCAGGGCGTATTTCAGGGTGCGGGCCAGGTCCGCCAGATTTCGGGGGAGAGTGGTCATCAGCCCTCCTCAGACAGGGGGCTTTGGGGTCTCAGGGTCATCTGACCCGATTTCAAAGCAGAATGGCCTGTCTGTCCCACCATTATCAGAGGCGGCAAGAGGGTGCAAGGGTTGACAAGGCCAGGGATAATGGTAATGTAATTTGATTGAATCACGTGCCATGGGGGCCTATTTCAGCGAGGCGGACAAGCGGGTCCTCTGCCAGGCGGCGGTCATCGCCGAAGACATGACCTCGGACTTTTACAAACTCTCCCACAGCCGCTGGCTCCGATCCCGCTACGATATCCTCACCCGGGAGCAACTCCGGGAGGAGGAGGTTTCACCCCACGCCCTGGCCATGGTGAGCCGCTATGACGGCCGGCTGCCGGACCGCTTCCTGCCGTCTGCGGCCTTTGACTATTACCGCATCTGCCTCCAGGACCCCAATATCCTGGCGGCGTTGCGCCGGCGGCCGGGACTGAGCCCCCTGGCCCTCTTGTGTTATGTGCTCACCCATGAGCTGGTACACATCGTGCGCTTCAGCCGCTTCGAGGCCCGCTTCGACGCCGGGGAGGCGGAACGGGCGGCGGAAGAGCGTCTGGTGCACCGGCTGACCCGGCAGATCCTGGCGCCGCTGCGCTGCCTGGATCTGGCGCCGGTGATTGATTTTTACGAGTCCCAACCCTCAGGAGGTCGGATGTATGCCCATCTATGAGTATCAGTGCAGCGCCTGCGGTCACATCGTGGAGAAATGGCAGAAGCTCTCCGAAGAGCCGCTCACGGTCTGTGCCGCCTGCGGTGGCCCGCTGCACAAGCTCATCAGCAACTGCGCCTTCCATCTCAAAGGTTCCGGCTGGTACGTCACCGACTACGCCGGCAGCCGGGCCAACTCCGCCACCAGCGACGCCGGCAAAGACAAAGCGGGCGACTCCTCCCCTGCGGCCGCGGACTCCGGCTCGACGTCCGTGAAGTGAACCACCTGCTGACCTCCCTGGCAGGGAGAGAAAGAGAGCATCCGTGGCCGAAATCAAAAGCGCCCTGGAACTGGCCCTGGAGAAGGCCGAACGCTTCGGCAAGGCCTCCAAGGAAGAACTGGCCAAAGAACGCTATCACGAACAGGGCCGCCAACTGGCGGTCAACTACCTGAAAGGCGAAGGAGACCTGGAGGAGGAGCTGAAGAACCTCCCCCCCGAAGCCCTGGAACCGGTGCGCCAGGCGGTGAAGGAGGTGTTGCTGCGCAACATCACCCTGCCCCGGGATGAGACCGTGGACGAGCGGCAGCGCCGGGCTTTGGAGGGCCTGCTGGTGGCCGCCTCCAACAAGAAAGGCATGGGGCTCCTCAAAAAAGAGGTGGAGCAGATCTGGCAGCAGTTCCTCCAGGCCAGAAACGGCGCCTACCAGCAGCTCAAGGCCAGCTTCAGCCACCAGCTCACTTCCTACGCCCGGGCCCTGGAAGCCCAGTTGGGCGCCCGGGTGCGCCTGGAGGTGGAACACCTGCCCCAATTCCAGGAGGAGTGGCGGAAGTTCGAAACCCAGCTCATCAACCAGTTTGAGCCCGTCCTGGCCGACCGCAAGGAACGCATGGCCGCCCTGTAACCGGAGGGGGCGCCCCCGATGGCCGGGGCCCCCTTCTTTATCCCCTCCTTCCCCCTCCTTCCCGGCGCCGCCCTGCCAGCAGGCGACGGAAGTTGTCCCCCAGGAGGCCCCGTTCCACCTCGGGCGGCAGCCCCAGGCGCCTTAAGCGGCTCAATTGCGCTGCGGGGTCGCCGAAGGGGTAGTCGCTGCCAAAGAAGAGGCGCTCACTGCCATAGCGGCTCAGGTAATCCTCGATCTCCCCGGGGGAGGCCAGGGAGGTGTCGGCGTACACGAAGGGGAGGTCCCACACTCCGGCCCGGGCCAAGGCGTGGTAACCGCCGTTTAAGCCCCCCAGGTGGGGGATGATGAGGGGCACGCCGGGGGGCAAGAGTTTCTCAATAAAAAACAGGGTATTGGCGAAGGTCTCCTCAAGCAGGATGGGAAGCCGCCGCTTTTCCACCTCCGCCAGGAACTCCCGGCAGCGGGGGTCCCCGTAGTGATATTCCGGCTCATCGGCGTGGCGGTGCCACTTGATGGCCGCATACTCCTCCCCCAGCTCCTCCCAGGCGAAGTCGTTCCAGACGAAAAAAATAGGGGAAGATCTCGATCTCCGGGTCCGTCAGCCCCAGGAGGTAGCGGTGGGCCCGGCGGCGGGTGGCCTGCCAGGCGGGGGTGTCGGTGAAGTTGGGATCATAGCGGTCGTAGACGTCCTCCACCGGGGGGATGAGGCCCGCCCCCCTGATGCCTGCGGCCAGAAGGCGCCCTCGCACTCCCTCCCAGGGCCTATGCACATTCTGGCAGCCGCAGTGCAGATGCGCGTCAATGACCTGGAAGGACCCCGGATTCTCCATGATCCCCTCCTGCTTCCTCAATGCGCTGGGCCATATTCTCCGGGCGATCCGGTTGGTGTTTCCGACTGCCGGACAGGGGGTGGGATGTTTTTTTTCTGATGATGGTGGAAATAATGGAGCAGAAAAGCAAAGAGGTGGCTGCCGGCGGCCACGCCCACGATAAACCAGTCCAGGCGGCCCAGGAAGGCAAAGACAAGGATCAGATAGACGAAATCCCGGCTGGTCATCTCCGCGACGACGGGCGTCGGCGAGAGGGCCGGAGAATGCAGCGGCCAAAGCCGCCGCCGGTGGGGATCGGTGAGCCACCAGCACCAGCCGTAGCCGGTGGTAAGAGGTAGCATCAGGACAAGATAAAGGAGTTGGCCGGTGACCCGATAGAGGCCCGCGGCGATGCTGAGAAAAATGACCAAGTTCAGCAGGGTGTCGCCGTAAAGGTCCAGAAACTGGCCCAGGCGCGTCTGCCGGAAGGTGAGGCGGGCCAACAGGCCGTCCAGGGAGTCCAGCACCAGCACCAGCGGCAAGAGCAAGGCCCCGGCCACGGTGCTCGGGTAAGTGCCCTCCAAAAAGAGGAGCGCCGCCAGCAGGCCCAGAGCCAGGTGCAGCAGAGTGATCTGGGTGGGGCGCACCGGCCAGGTGGCCACGGTGGGGAGCAACGCCCGGGCCAGCCGCCGGTTGAGGGAGGACTCCAGCCAGCCTTCTCCCCAGGGTGAGCCGCTTAAGCCCGCCGCCAGACGCCGGGCTGCCACCTGGGTGTCCTCCGGACGGCCCAGGTAGGTGAGGGAGAAGGGCTCCGCAGCCACGGCCACCAGGCGCCCCTTGGCCTCCAGATACCGCAGGCCCGCCTCCAGCAGGGCCGCCAGATGGGGCTGGCATTTCCGGGGCTTTTGGGTTTCCCGCCGCCAGTGGTGCCACTCCTCCCAGGCCTCCGGGGAGAGATGGGCCAGCCCCACCGCCCGCCAGCCGGGGAGGCCGTGCTCCTCCAGGCGGGCAGTGAGGGCCGTCAGGTGGGGAGGGGCGTCCAGCGGCCAGGCGGGATCATCGGTGCACACCACCACGGCCTCCCCCGGGGCCACTGGGTGCCGGGCCAGGCGGGCCACCAGGGCCGGGGAGGGCACGCTGTCGGCGGTGAGGACCAGCCAGGATGAGGGGGGTTGGCTCTCCAAAGCCGTCCAGTCATGCGCCAGCTCCACGGTCCCCTCCGTGCGCCGGCGCAGGCGGGCGAGGGACAGATTTACGACCGGCTGAAGCCCCGGGGGAGCCAGAAGGTAGACCTGCGGCACCCCGGCCTGCCAGCAGGAGAGGACCAGCCGCTCTAAGTGCGGCAGCCCCGCCACTTCCAGCAGGTGCCAGGGGCTCAGCCCCGGAGGCGGGTCCGGGGCCACCAAGATGAGGGCGCAGCGGGGCCGGGACGGGGCCGGGGACTCCGAGGCGGGGTAAGCTGGGGAGTCCATCAGCAG
Source organism: Desulfobaccales bacterium (assembly GCA_037481655.1). Classification (NCBI taxonomy): domain Bacteria; kingdom Pseudomonadati; phylum Thermodesulfobacteriota; class Desulfobaccia; order Desulfobaccales; species Desulfobaccales bacterium. The sequence goes on from JBBFLF010000003.1 coordinate 74,233, forward strand.
GTGAGGTGCAAGGCCGCGGCCAGGCGGCGTTTGCCGGCGAGAGAGTTGATCACCCGGCAGGCCTCCCGGGTGGGCAGGGCCACCAGGTCAATCTGCCGTTCCCGGAGGTAGGCGGCCAGGGCCGGGTCCACCTCCAGGCGGCCGGGCTGGCCCTGGCCCACCACCAGCACCTCGGGCCCTGCGGCCAGGGCCTCGGCCACGTCCTCCAGGAGCAGGAGATGGGCGTGCCGTCGCCACCAATTGGGGTTAAGGCCTCCGGGCCACAAAAGCACATCCTGACGGTAGGAGACGCCGTCAATGACGATGTGGCCGAAGTCATAGCTGTCGATGTGCATGGCCTGCGATGCCTCGCTCCCTTCCACCCCCCACCTTCTCCCCCGGCTCTCAGCGGTTGTGGCCGCCGCGCCAGGGGTCAAAGTAGGGGGGCGTAAACCAATGCTCCAGCGCCGGGTCCCCATCATACCACTCCCGGGGGACCGGGTAGTAGTACTTTTCCCAGCGGGGGTACTCCCCCAGCTTCAGGTCCCGGGCCTGAAGGAGCAGCCGACCGTCCCGGCTGCCCGCCACGGTCCCGGTAACCGTTATCTGCCGGCCGGGCACATAGTAACTGGGGGGAAGAAAGCGCGGGCTCTCCACCAGAAATGTGTGGCCGCTGGCTGCGCCGCTGGGCTGACCCCGGGAATCCAGCTCCCGGTGGCGCACACTCAGCAGGCTTTTCCCCTCCGCATGGGTGAGGGAGAGAATCTCGCCGCCCAGGCGCACCTCCTGACCCCGGAAGGCCTGGGGGTCGGAGGCCAGGGTCGCCATGCCGGCAGGGGTGAGGGCCGGGCCGGCCAGGTACGCCGGCGCACAGCCGCTGAGCCCGGCGGCCAACACCGAAACCAGGAGGAGAAATCTCCGCATTCAATCTCCCCGGGACGCCTGCGGGACCCGCCCACAGGGCGGTCAAAGAGTCATTGCGACCAGGAAGCCCGACGCCATTTCCCAAGACTCTCCACCATGATCACCGCATTCAGGAGGAAGGCGCATTTAAAGCTTACCAAAAGCAAAACGCGATTTTTATGATAAATTCAGAGACAGACTGTTATTTGAAGAAGGGGCCAGGCGTTCACGACCCTGTTTCCCGTTCGGGCCCTCTTCCCCACCCCGGCATTGGGGAGAGGGGGGACTGCTGCGCGCCCGCTTCCACCCCAGTTGCATTTTGGTTGTCAGGATGTCCAGGTCACGCACACCCCATAAACCAGAAAACCAGGTCCGGCTGGAGAATGTGGCCGTCGTGCTGCACCGGCCCAAGCTCCCGGAAAACATCGGCGCCGCCGCCCGGGCCGCCTGCAATATGGGACTCACCCGCCTGGTGGTGGTGCAGCCCCACAGCCTGGACCCGGTGCGCATGCGCATGATGGCCACCCAGGCAGCGGCCCCGCTTTTGGAGGCCATGGAGGTCTACGACGACCTGGCCCAGGCCTTGGGGGCCTTTCAGTATGTGGTGGGCACCACCGCCCGTCAGGGGGGCCTGCGACGGGAGTTTCTCACCCCCCGGGAGATGGCCCACAAACTGGTGGAGATCAGCCGCCACAACCGGGTGGCCCTGCTCTTCGGGCCGGAGAACTGGGGCCTCACCAACGAGGAGCTGGCCCTCTGCCAGGCCCTGGTGACCATCCCCACGGCGGCGTGCTCCTCCCTCAACCTGGCCCAGGCGGTCATGGTGCTGGCCTACGAGGTCTTTACCGCCCGGCACACTGAACCCCGCTTCGTCCCCCGGCTGGCCAACGTCCAGGAGCTGGAGTCCATGTATGCCATGCTCAAGGACACCCTGGTGAAGATCCATTACATCGGCCACCAGAATCCGGATTACTGGATGTTTAATGTGCGGCGTTTCTTTAACCGCTTGGGCTTGCGGGCCCGGGAGACCCAGGTGGTAAAAGGCATCTGCCGGCAGATCGACTGGTATGTGACTTCCCGGCTGGCCGCGGCGGGATTGAGCCTCGACGACCAGGCAAAAGAGTTCGAGGGCCCCCAAGAGCGCGGGCCGGGGAAAGTCGTGGATTTTTAAAGGATTTTGTGATAATAACACTGGAAAAACCCGCACCAGGGATAAAAATACGCCCAATAACCGGCCAGGGGTGACCTCATGAATCTGGCGCAACGACTTGTGCAGGAAAAGATCCTGACCCCCGAGCAACTGGGACTGGCACTGGCCCGCCAGAAACGCCAGCGGGGCTTTCTGGCCAAACACCTTCTGGAGCTGAATCTGGTGGCGCCGGAGGTGCTGAAAAGCCTCATCCCGCCCTTTCCCCCCGAACCGCAGAGCTTCCGGGAGCTGGGGGTGCCTGAGCCGATGTTGGCGGCCCTGTTCCTCAAACACGCCTACCACCGGGAGGTGATCACCTCCCGGGAGATGGCCGAGGCCCTAAAGATTCCCGAAACCCTGGTGGAGCAGCTCATCGAGTATCTCAAGGGCCAGAAATATCTGGATGTCAAACCCCGGGATCTCCTCCGGCCCGAGGTCACCCACCTGGCGGTGGAGCTGCGCTACGTCCTGAGCGACGCCGGCAAGCGCAAAGCCGAAGCCGAGATGGAGTTCAACAGCTACGTGGGGCCGGCGCCGGTGCCCCTGGAAGATTATTGGGACTGGGTGGAATACCAGACCATCCAGCAGGTGACCGTGGATGAACCCCGCCTCCGGGAGGTGCTGGCGGACTACGTCCTCACCGACGACTTCATCCAGAAGCTGGGGCCGGCGGTCTTAAGCGGCCGCTCCATCTTCCTCTACGGGCCCACCGGCAGCGGCAAGACGGTCCTGGCCAAGGCGGTGGGCGAGGCCTTTGAGGATCCGGTCTTTGTCCCCTATGCCCTCTATGTTTATGGGCAGATCATCCGCATCTTTGACGAGGTGAACCACCACCCGGTGCCGCCCTCCCACGACGTGCGGCGCCAGGACCGCCGCTGGGTGCTGTGCCGGCGGCCCTTTGTCATCGCCGGGGGGGAGATGACCGAGGACTCCCTGGAGCTGCGTTTCAATCCGGTGCTGCGGTACTACGAAGCCCCTCACCAGCTCCGGGCCAACAACGGCGTCTTCCTGATTGACGACTTCGGCCGCCAGAAGATCTCCCCCCGCCACCTGCTGAACCGCTGGATGTATCCCCTGGAGACCCGGCAGGACTTCCTCACCCTTAACACCGGGCAGCAATTCGCCGTGCCTTTTGACCAGCTGGTGATCTTCGCCACCAACCTGGACCCCCACGGTCTGGCGGACCCGGCCTTTTTGAGGCGCATCCGCCACAAGATCTATGTGGGCCATGTGACCGAGGAGCAGTATCTGGAGATCTTCCGGCGGGTGTGCGCCCAGCAGAATCTCGCCTTCAATCTGGAGGCGGTCCGGGAGATGATGCGCACCGTCTATGCCAACCGGCCCATAAACGCCTGCCATCCCCGGGACCTGGTGGACAACCTCATTGACCGGGCCCGCTTTCTCAAGATCACCCCGGAACTCACCCGGGAGCAGCTGGAGGAGGCGGCCCGCAGTTACTTCGTCCCCGGCACCGGCATCATTGACTATGACGCCCTGCACGAAGAGCCCCGGCCGCTGATGTGACGGGAGAAGGGCCAAAGGCGTGGCCTTGTGCCCCTTAAGGATGGGAAGGGGAGGGTAGGGGAGGCTGGCGGAGGCCGCTACTCCCCGGCCCTCCTCCATTTTATATCCTTCTTATATCCTTCCCTGCCATGATGGCAGGGGCCGCCTTCCCGGCTAATCTTTCAGTCTTACCTGGAATTTCTCCACCAGGCGCACCGGATTGTAGGAGAGCTTGGCGGTCCGGAGGCCCGGCTCGCCCAGGTCCTGCTCCCGGTTGACAAAGGGCACCTGTGCCCAGGCGTGCTGGAGAAACTGCTGGTTGATGACCGCGTAGGCGCCCCGGAGCTCCGGATCGGCCTTTTCGATGTGAATCACCACCGTCTCCCGATTGAGGAGCTCCCCCAGGGTGAAGGCCACCACCCGGCTGTCCACCAGGAGCAGCCCGCCGGTGAGCTCCAGGGCGGTGAAATGTTCTAAAGCCTCTCTGACTGCCTCCCATTCCCCCGCCAAGCCCAGGTCCTCCTCACAGCGCCGGATGCGGCACCAGGCGTCGGCCAGCTCCCGGCAGGCCGGCAGGTGTGCCTCGGTCAGGGGTTCGTAGGTGAACTGATGCGCCCGGCGGAAGGCGTTGACGTGATTGCGCTTGTCGTGGAAGCGGCGACCGGCCAGCTGGATGAGGTCGGCAGTGGCATAGAGGTAGTCAAAGTGCTCCCGCTCCGGGGTGATCTCGAATTCCGGCGCCCCGGCCAGCTCCTGGGCCAGCCGGCCGTCGGCCCGGCTGAGGACCGGCGCGGGCTGGCCCTGCTCCTCCTTGAGCCACTCAAAGAAGCGGCGCACCACCGGCAGGCGGGGGGAAGGGCCCACCGGCGGCCAGACGTGCAGCTCTCCCGGGGTGGGCCGGCTGAGGAGCAGGAGATGCTCGCCCATAAGACACCAGGAAAGGCCATGGGGCCGCCGCCAGATGAAGAGATTGGTGAAGGTGAGCTCCGAGGTCTCCGGCTGATAGGCCCACAACCGGGGCTGAATCAGGTCCCGGTGTTCCAGGGTGAGGGGTTGAAAGTCCGGAAATTGGGGTAAAGATGCAATGGGCATGTGCGAACATCCTTGACAGTCTGTAAAAAATGCCGACAGGCTTCGGGCCAGAAGCAGGCCCCGGTGATTTCCCCGGAGGCCGGGTAACTCCGGCCCGCTTCTGGCACTGCCGTTGCAAGTAAAGGGGCGGTTTCCCGGGAACCCCGGGCATTCCGACGGGGCGCCAGGCCGTGCGTCGCGGTCCGCTGCCCCGACCCACTCCATGGTGCACTCCGGGGGGAAGGTGCCAAGACCCTGGAAAATTCTCGTGGCCGATCGCAACCGGCACGTGCGGGATCTGCTCCGGCGGGAATTGCGGGCCGAAGGCTATGAGGTGGCGGAGGCCTGGGACGGACATGAGGTCTGGCAGCGGCTCACCGGCCCGGACCCGCCGGATGTGCTCATCCTGGACCCGGACCTGCCCTATCTGGAAGACCTGGTGGAGATGGCCCAGTTCCAGGAACACCCTCCCACCGTGCCCTTGATCCTTTACATGTTCCGGGAGGAGGAACCGCAGGTCCCCCTGCCCCAGGCTGCCGCCCGGCTGGAGAAGCGGGAGGACCCCCGCCCCCTCAAGGAGGTGGTGGCCCGGATCCTGAAGCACCGCCAGGGAGGAGCCGGCCCCGGCGAGTAAAGGGTTTGAACGCCGCGGCTCCCGGCCGTCCCCCTCACTTGTCGGAGGGGGCTTTCTCCGGGCTGACCCCCGCCTTTTTCATCTCTTGGAGGTACTTCTCCGGATTCTTCTTGAAGAGGTCAATACAGGCAGCGCAACAGAAATAGATGCGCTGGCCCTGATAATCCACATAGATCCCCCGGTTGACCTGGGCCCCCATGACCGGGCAGAGAATCTGGGGCTGGCTGCCGGCAGGCTGGCCCCAAGCCGGCAAGGACAGGGCCGCCCACATGAGGAGGGGGAAAAGGGTAAGCCGGATAAAGCCTGACATGGCGGTCCTCCACCGAAAAAAAAACGCAGTCAGAAAAAAAATCCATGATAAAGGCTTAAGATAGAGCGAGGGGTGCCGATGAAGAGGGCAAGTCCTCTGACCCCTCCAACCGAGGCCCGGGATCGCCTGCGACCCGGGTCTCATCTTTTGAGGGGCAAAACCTCAGGCGGCCCAGATTTGCAAAGGTGGGGGGGGGATAGGAGTTTCGCCCGCCCCCCCGCTCCACTTAGGGTCTCAGCCTCTGGATCACCCCGTCCCGGCTTTTTCCTGACCCGGACCCCCTTCAGGGTCCCTTCCGGAGCCACATGAGCCCCAGGCCGACGAAAATGAGGGCGAAGGCGGCCAGGCTGCCCCATTGGTGCAGGAGCAAGAGGGCAAAGGAGGGCCGGCGCTGGCGGCGCAGATGGCCCCGGGTGAGGTTCACCACCAAAAGGAGCACCAGACCCGCCAAGGCCACCAGCTGTCCCAGGGGGCTCGCATCCACGAGAATACTCCCCAAAAGAAATGGCGGAGAGAGAGGGATTCGAACCCTCGGTGGGAGTTTCCCCCCACACTCGCTTAGCAGGCGAGCACCTTAGGCCTACTCGGTCATCTCTCCGCGCCTCATTTATTATAGCGGCGCTCCCTCGGTTTGGCAAGGTGGAGAAGGCGGGGCGGGGCTATCCTCCAGGTTCTCCTCTGCCAGGTGGCGTAAGTCCAGACCTGGGTTTTCCCGTCGCCCCCCGCCTGGCCGCGGAGGTTCCCGCCGGCTCCCGCCGGCCCCGAGGCGCGTCCTGCCCCTGGGGACATCGCCCCCAATCCCTGCTATAATCCCCTTACCACCCGTGGCGCCATGGCTCCCAGGAGGGGACTTCCCCAGGATGCCGGTCAGCGGCCAGCCTCCGGCCCGGAGGATGACCTTTTCCAAGACCTTGGGGGCGTGCGCTTCGGGTGGCTGGCGCCCTCTTCGCAAACCAGAAAACCGCCTGAGACCTAGGCCCACGCCTGGGAGAGGAAGAAACCGGCTCTCCTGACCATCTTTCCCACTGAAGGATGCCGCGGCGAAGACGGAAACGGAATGAAATCGCTCAGACCCGGGAGGCGGAGGCATCTCCCGACAGGTGGGAGCCCTTAAGGGGCTGAAGCCATCAGCGCCGAGGAGGAGAGGATGTGCACGTCAGCAAAGGACCGAAGTATTTCGTTTCTCAATGAAAATCTCGGCTACAACGTCATTGCCCTGCCCCGGGAACGCTTTGATCCCCTGATGGTTTTAGGGGGACCGCTCTCGGGCCTGAGATTTTTGGGCTATCTGGGCGACCTGGTGAAGACCAGGGCCCCTCTGCCCCCCGTGGAAGTGGATGACCCGATGCCGGACCTGGCCGGCCGCCGCAGCGATCTGCAGGAGGCCAAAGTCGGGCTCACCTTCCTGGAAACCCTCCTTAAGGCCCTGGGATGGCAGGGCGGTTCCCTGGCCCTGAGCTTTAAGGAGGCCGCCTTTATCCAGATGGTGTATCGGGACGTCCGGCACGATTTCGTGGCGCCCATGTCCGTCCTCAACTATCTGGCCGAGGCGGCCGTCAACCCCCAGACACCGGAGATTTTCCGCCAATGCGAAGCCGTGGTGCTGGTCACCGACACCCTCAAATCCAACTGCTTCGGGGTCATGGCTTATGACCGGGACAAGCGGGCCCTGGACCTGGACATCGGAGCCCTCCAGGAGGTGGTGGGAGTGGAGGCCGGCATCCTGGTGTCCCGGGAGTCGGAAGGGAACCTCCTCTATCGCGGCACCCGCCAGCTGCGGTTCGCCTTTCGGGGATTGCGGCTGGTTCTGGATGAAGAGCGCTCCCGCCTGGGGCTCGACCTGGAGGAGGAGATGATGGTGGCCAGGGCAAAAGCCGGGGAGGAGCCGCCTGCGGCTCTGCCCCTCGAGTCCTATGTGGTTCCCGTGACGGGGCAATTGCTGGAGATCAAGTTCAGTTGAGAGGGGGTCCCATGCTCATCGATGCGGACAACCCGTACCGGGGGGACTTCCCGGCGCGCCTTGAGTTGACGGCAGAGGATTTCAGCTTTGACCTCTCCGAGACCAACCGCCAGGCCCTGGGACGCACCGCAGCCTGGTCGGTGGTGGGGTATCTGGCGGCGGACTGCAACCTGGCGCCCTTGATGTTTGAGGACTTAAAAGAGATGAAGGCCGTGGGCTCCGGGCCCGACCTGCACGTCATGGCCCTCTTTGACGGCTCCCTGCTCACGGACGCCTTCTTTGCCCGCCTGCACCGCACCTCGAAACTCAGCGAGGATCTCCTTGCCAAATTCGGCGAACTGGAAACCCATAAGCCTGAGGTCCTCACCCTGGCTCTGCAGTTGGCGGGTTTCTATCCCGGAGAAAAACGGGTCCTCTTCCTGAGCGGCCACGGCCAGGGCTGGCGGGGGGCCCTCCTGGATGAGAACCGGGGACTGACCCGGTACCGACGAGACCCGGAGTGGCTGGTTCTCCCGGGGACCTATGAGGAGTGTTTCAGAGGCCTTAGAGAATGCAACCGGCAGGTTCAGGAGGAACTGAACCGCCACCTGCCGGCGCCGGCGCCGGCAAAGCCCTATGACATCGTGGCCTTTGATGCCTGCTATATGGGCAATATCGAGGCGGTGGCCACCCTGGCGGAGCAGGCTGACTTCCTGGTGGTGACCGAGGACCAGATGCCCGGCCAGGGCTTTCCCTATGGGCGGCTGCTGGCCGCCTTGGCAAAAGACCCAAAGCAGCCGCCTGAGACCTTCTGCCGGCTGCTGGTGGCGGAGACCAAGGACTTTTACCATCTGCCGGGCAGACCGCGGTCCCGGGTCACTCAGGCGGCTCTGCGGAGCAAGAGTCTCCCTGAGGTGATTGCCGCTCTTTGCCGTTTAGTGCAAGACCTTTCCTCCCTCCTGGACGGTGATCCGGCAGTCCGCCAAGCAACCAGCTACACCCTGGACAAGGCCTATTATTTCACCGACACCGACAGCATTGACATAAAGGACATGGTGCTGAATCTGCTGGCTTGCCCCCTGCCGGTGGAGCTGCGGCAGGCGGCCGAGGCCTTCCTGGACGCCTGGTCGGCGATGGTGGTGGCCACCTCCGCCCCGGAAGAGGGCGGCGGCCGCCACGGGCTAGCCATCTACGCCCCCCGCCCGGAGAAATTTGACCTGGCCTACCTCAGGCTGGCCAATACACTTCCTTACGGCCTCGGCATCTGGAGTTGGTTTTTGGCGCGCTATTACCTCCTGGTGCTGGGGGAAGAGGCTCCCCGTCATCCCCTGATCCGTGCCATTGAGGACACCATGGCGGACATGATTCGCCAAGGGCTCTATCATCCACCCGGCCATCGCTAAGAAAGGAGACAGAATGGACATCTGGATGGGAGTGGCGGCAATTCTGGTGGGGTTGGTGAGCTGTTTTTACGGCTATCCCGTCTTTCGAGTGCTTCTGGTGCTGGCAGGGCTGATTGTGGGCTACGGGCTCGGCCATCTCCTGGTGCAGAGCGGCCACCCCTGGGTCTCCCTGGGGATCGGCGTGGGGGCGGCGGTGCTGCTGGCGCTTTTGGCCTACCCCTTATGGAGCCTGGGGGTGGCCCTGAGTGGGGCCTCTTTGGGTTTCCTCATCTTCAGCGCCCTGGCCGCGGCGGCGGACGCCTCCTCGGGGCTCACCCTGGGGGCCGGCATCCTGGGAGCCGGGCTGGTGGGGCTGCTCTTCTATCAGCTCCGGGACCTGTTGGTGATGGTCACCACCGCCCTCAATGGCGCCCTGGAGGTGGTCCTGGGGGTGGGCTGGCTGGTGCCGGCCCTGGCCCTCCGGCGGGGACTGTCCGGCTGGCTGGGGGTGGCGGCCATCGTGGTTCTGGCCGCGGTGGGCTTTGCTGTGCAGTACGGCATGTTCAAGGACCGGCGCACCTATTCCACTCCTGCCGGGAAAACAGGCTGAAGCGACTGGATCAGCGGGGGGCAGGAGGGCCGGATTCCTCCGGACCCCGGGGCCGGATGGGCCGGCCGTAGGCCCGGTTGGCCTGCAGGCGCCGGTTGAGGGCCTCCAGGCCCTCCCGGACCGAGGGCTCCATGACCACCAGCTCGCCCTGGGAGATGATGAGGCGCTTGAGCTGGGGGATGGTGACCCCCACCGTGGCCTTGAGATACACCGGCTGGATGTAGATGATGGACTCCCCGATGGGCAGGAGGATCATCTTGCCTCGGTCCACCAAAGAACCCTGCTGGCTCCAGAGGGTGAACTGCTCCGAGATGAGGGTGTCCTGGTTAATGAAGGCCTCCACCTGCTGGGGCCCGTGCACCAACACGCCCTTGGGGAACCGGAAGACCACCACCTTGCCGTAATTGGGGCCGTCGCAGCCCACCACGCACAGGGCCCGCAGGTTGGTGCGGTCCTTGGGGTTCATGGGGACCACCAGCATGAACTCGTCCGTCTCTTTGTCCAGGATGTTGAGAGTGAGATAGCGGGGCTCCATCCTCTCCATCTTGCCGGCGTGGGGCACGGCGGAAAATTCCCAGATATCCTCCTGCTTATAGAAGACCTCGGGATCGGTCTGGTGATAAACGGCATAAATGCTCATCTGAATATTGAAGATATCCCGGGGATAGCGGAGGTGCAGCTTCAGCTCCTTCGGCAATTCCGCCAAGTCCCGGAGCAGTCCCGGGTAGATGCGGCTGTAAGCCCGGATGATGGGATCCCGGGGATCCGCCAGATAGTAGGTCACCGTGCCGTCATAGGCGTCCACCACGATCTTCACGGAATTGCGGATGTAATTGAGGTCCTTGTTGTACGGCTGGGCATAGGGGTAGCGGTTGGAGATGGTGTAAGCGTCCTGAATCCAGTAAAGCCGCTTGGGGGTGACCACCAGATAGGGGTCCTTGTCCAGGATGAAAAAGGGAGTGAGGGTGCGGATGCGCTCCAGGATGTTCCGCCGGAAGTGCATCCGGCTCTGCGGGATGGTCTGGGTGGTGAAGAAGATCTCCTTCTCCTTGAAATAGACCGCAAAGATGAGTTTCCGGAAGAGGGAGGCCATGGGCACCCCGCCCTTGCCGGTATAGTCCACCATGACGTTGGTGGAATCAATGGGATAGCCGATCTCCCGGCTGTAGTTGGGGGCGATGATGGGCTTCAGATTTCCCAGGCCGTAATAGACGGCGGGCTCCTCAATTTCGAGACCGTAATCCGAGCGGGGCGGAATGCCCTGGAGGAACCAGGTCATGGGCTCCTCCCCCCGCTGGGCCGCGGGGATCATCACTGCCCCCAGGCCATGGGTGTATTTCAGCCGCTCGTTCAGCCAGTTTTTGGCTCCGGCGGGCAGTTTATCCAGCTCGATTTCCCGGGCCGCTAAGTATACCTGCTGGTATTGGCCCCCCACCGTATAACGGTCCACATCCACGGAATTGAAGTCGTAGTAGGTGCGCAGCTCCTGTAGGTTCTGAAAGACTTCCAGGAGCACTTCCTTGTCCCACACCGGGATGTTGCGGAGCGCCGCCTGGACCTTGGGGGCCCGGACATCCCAGGGCAGGTCGGAGATGGGGTAGTCCCGGGTCTCCACCTGGGCCAGATTGTAGGCCTCCAAGGTGGCCTGGATGTTGTGGGTGATGTAGGGCCGCTCCCGGGCGATCTCATTGGGCTTGACGATATAGGTCTGCACCAGGTTGGGGAGAAAAGGGGAATAGCGGGCCCCCAGGGCCAGGAGGAAGAGGACCACGAAGGCCGCCAGCACCTTGACCCCCCGGCGGGTGTGGATGACCACGATGAGGGAGAGGGCTATCCCCAGAAGGAAGATGAGGGAGAGCCAGATGAGGGGGATGATCACCCAGACTTCGGTGAAGCCGGGGCCATAGAACAGGGGCACATGGGCCCGGCTGTAGAGCAGGGTGTGGCGCTGCAGGATGAAGGACCAGGCGCCGATGGCGAAGGCCAAAAGGATGAGGAGGCTTAAGTGGGCCTTGGCCCCCCAGGGCAGGGGCAGGTCCTGGCCGGAGAGGAGGCGGCTCTCCCGCCAGTAAAGGAGGGAGAGGCCCAGAAAGGTCAGGATGACGGCGATGAGCAACTCCTGGAGAAGGAGCTGGTAGATGGGCAAGGAGAAGAGAAAGTAGCTCACATCCTTGCCGTAGAGGGGGTCCCGCAGCCCCGCCGGCGGCGCAAACAGGAACAACAGGGCGTCCTCCCAGCGGTAGTAGAGGGGAAAAGCCACAAAGGCCGCCAGGATAAAGCAGAAAGGCAGGTAGAGCTTCAGGGAGACCCGCCGGAAGCTCTCCAGGAGCCGCTGGTAGCGCAGGCGGGCCCAAAACTGGGGCGGAATCTCCTCCAGGGGCACCCGTCCCAGAAACCGGCCGGCAAACCAGAAGTTCAGAAAGAAGATGAGGAAGAACAGCAGGGTGAAGAAGGCAAACACCAGGTAGCGGTACAGGAGCCGCTGCCAGAAGTAGAGCCCGTATCCCAGAGACGAAAACCACCAGATGTCCACCAGAAAGTCGGTGAACACCAGGCCGAAGAGGAGATAAAAGGCCCCCGCCAGCGCCACCAGGGCGGCGAGGAGCAGGATCCAGTAGGTCACACGGCGCATGAGACCAGCTCCGGATGGCGACTCATGATCATTTTAGGCGTCCGGACCCCTCCCGGGGGCTCATGGACAATCCTCCCCGGCTGCGGCCCGGGATGAGAGGCTTTTCTGAGGGGTGAGGCCGGTCGCGGTGCCGGCCGAACTCCCCTCTCCGGCAGGCCAGCGGACTCAGGTGGCATTGGCCTTTCCCCAGCGCCGCACCAGCTTGTCAAACTCCACCAGGATGATGACGCTGCTGGAGACCAGCCCGATACGCAGCCATTCCACCAAGCCGATGGGCTCCATCCGGAACAGCCATTGCATGGACGGCAGATAAATGGCGGCCAGCTGCGCCCCGATGGAGGCCAGGATGCCGAAGAACAGAAAAGGGTTGCTGAAGGGGTTGAGGCGAAAGACCGACTGGAGCTCCGAGCGGCTGTTCCAGGCCTGGAAGAACTGGAAGAAGACCATGGTGGTGACCGCCACGGTGCGGGCCTTTCCCAACGGCATCCCGGTTTTCAGGGCATAGAGGAACTCATACACCACGCCGGCGGAGATCAGCAGGCTGATGTAAATGGTGCGCTCCACCAGCAAGCGGGACATGATGCCTTCCCGGGGGTCCCGGGGAGGCCTGAGCAGAACGTCCTTCTCCCCCGGCTCAAAGCAGAGGGCCAGCACCTGGAGGCCGTTGGTGACCAGGTTGATCCACAGAAGCTGCGCCGGCAGGTAGGGGATGGGCAACCCCAAAATCACCGTGGCCAAAATTGAGATAATGGCGGCGATGCCGGTGGGGATGAGGAAGAAGGTCACTTTGCGGATGTTGTCGAAGACCACCCGGCCCAACTCCACCGCCCGATAGATGCTGACGAAGTTATCATCGGCGATGATCATGTCCGCCGCTTCCTTGGCCACATCCGTGCCGGTCTTGCCCATGGCCACGCCGATGTGGGCCGCCTTGAGGGCCGGGGCGTCATTGACGCCGTCCCCGGTGACGGCCACAATCTCGCCCTGCTTCAGCAGCTGCTGGGTGATGCGCAGCTTGTGATGGGGCGCCACCCGGGCATAGACGGAGACCTTGCGCACCAGGTGAAAGAGGGCGGTATCGCTCATGGTCTCAATCTCTTTGCCCGTGAGCACCCGGCGCACCGCCCCTTCCGGCCCGGCCCGGCGCACCAGGGCCGCCAGCACCTCCTTGAGGAAGGCAAAGAGCTCCATGTCGCTCATGGCGGAAATCTGCCGCCCGATGAGGGTGCGGGGTTCATGGCCGGGGATGCCCGACTGCCGGGCCAGGATGCTGGCGACCTCCCGGGTGACCAGAAAGAGCTCTTCATCGGTCATGGTCTCCACCGGCTTGGCCAGGAGATCCTCCGCCGCCTCCTCCTCGGGGATGATGCCCAACTGGCGGGCGATGGCCTCGGCGGTGACGGCGTGATCCCCGGTGATCATCACCACCCGGATGCCCGCCTGGCGACAGCCGGCCACGGCCTCAATGGCCTCCGGCCGGGGAGGATCGATCATCCCCTGCAGGCCGGCAAAGGTGAGGTCGTGCTGCAGGTCCTTCAGGCGGATCTCCGTCTGCTCCGCCGGCACCTCCTTGTAGGCCATGCCCAGGACCCGTAAGCCTTGACGGGCAAAATGGTTGGCCACCTGGGGGACATCCTCCCAGGCCTCGAAGCGGCAGGCCGAACACAGATCCAACAGGCGCTCCGGCGCCCCCTTGACGAAGATGAGGTTCCGATCCCCGGCGCGGTGCAGGGAGGCCATATAGCCCCGGTCGGATTCAAAGGGGATGAGGAAGAGCTGGGGATAGCGGTCCCGCTCCTCCTCGGGCTTGAGCCCCGCCTTCATAGCGGCCACGATGAGGGCGGCCTCGGTGGGGTCGCCGTCCACCTGATAGCGGCCCCCCTCCTGATAGACATCCGATTCGTTGCACAACAGCCCGATGCGAAAGAGAAAGAGCAGGTCCGAGTCGGCCTCCGCCTGGATGGGGCGCCCCTCCTCCAGGATTTCGCCGGTGGGTTCATAGCCGGTGCCGGTGAGCTCATAGATGCGCCGGCCGTCATAGACCAGCCGCACTGTCATTTCGTTCTTGGTCAACGTGCCGGTCTTGTCGGAGCAGATCACGGTGGTGCTGCCCAGGGTCTCCACCGCCGGCAGCCGGCGGATGATGGCGTTTTGCTGGGCCATGCGGGCCACCCCGATGGCCAGGGTGATGGTCACCACGATGGGGAGACCCTCCGGGATGGTGGCCACCGCCGCCGCCACCGCGGTCATGAACATGTCCGCCGGCTTTTCCCCGATGAGGATGCCCACCAGAAACAGCACGGCCGACGCCAACAGCACCAGGATGCCGATGAAATTGGCGAAGCGGTCGAACTTCTCCTGCAGGGGGGCCCGGGTGACCTGCAATTCCTGCACGTCCCGGGCGATGCGGCCCAACACGGTGCGGGAGCCGGTGGCCACCACCACCCCTTTGGCCCGGCCGTTCACCACCACGGCCCCCATGAAGGCCATATTCACCTGATCCCCCGGGGTCAGGTTGGGGTCCGGCAGGGGGTGTGTCACCTTTTCCACCGGCACCGACTCGCCGGTGAGCATGGACTCGTCGGTCCTCAGCTCAATGGTCTTGATGAGACGGATATCCGCCGGCACCCGGGAGCCGGAGGCCAGAAAGACAATATCCCCCGGCACCAGCTCCTCGCTGTTGACCTCCACCTCCCGGCCGTCCCGGAGCACCCGGGCCTTGGCCACCACCATCTTTTTCAAGGCCTGGACGGTCTTGGCCGCCTTCACTTCCTGGACGAAACCCACCAGGGCATTGAGGAGCAGGATGGCGATGATGATGCCGGAATCCCGGTACTCCTGCAGTGCAGCGGTGACCACCGCGGCAATGAGGAGGATATAGATGAGGGGACTGGTGAACTGGTTCAGAAAGATCTTGAGATAGCTGATCTTTTCTTCTTCCGCCAGTTTGTTGGGGCCGAAGCGACGCAGGCGTTCCCGGACCTCCTCGGAACTCAATCCCTGGTCCGAGGTGTTCAGTTCCGTGAACACCTGCTGGATGTCCTGCTGATACCATTCCATAGTGGTTACCAAAAAAGAAGAAAGGGTGGGCGCAGCACACCCCAAGGATATGGCCCATGGCCGAGCGGGGCACCCTGGTCCGGCCAGCGCATTGGCTGACTATTATACCAGATTTTCCCGGTCCGCACGTGGATTCGCGTCACAGCCGCCGTCAGGGAGCGGAAAAACGGCCGCCAGACCAAGGATGGCGGCTCCCCGACTGGACGGCCTCAGGCCTCAGCGGCGCCGGGGGCGACGATGGTGGGAGGGTCTCGGCCCAGACTTGCGAGGAGGGTTGTTGGCCACCTGCGGCCGGGTGGCGGCCAGACGCCGGAGGGCCTGCTCCCGGTTGGCGACCGCCTTGAGGGCGGGACGGGCCTCAAAGGCCCCCAGACGTACCGCCGTCTCCAGGTCCCGCCGGGCGGCTTCGTTCTGCCCCAGGTGGGCGTAGGCCACCCCCCGGTGACTGTAGGCCTCAGGGGCCGTGCTCCCCAAATCCAGAGCCCGGCTGAGATCAGCCACGGCCGGTTCGTAGCGCCCGAGACGCACCTGGAGGATCCCCCTCCGGAGATAGGCCTCGGCCTGGCGGGGCTTAAGCTGGATGGCCCGGCTGTAATCCTCCAGGGCGGCCTCCTCCAGCCCCAGCTGCTCCTTCAGATGCCCCGAGAAAAGATAAATCTCGGCATCCGCCCGACCGGCGGAGAGGGCTTGCTCCAGAGCCTCCAGGGCCTGAGAGAGATCCCCCAGACGCTCGTTCACCCGGGCGATGGCGAGGTGAACCCGGGGGAGGTCGGAGGATTGGGGAGGCAGCACTTGCACAGCCTGCCGGAAATCCGTCAGGGCCGCCTGATAGTGCCCCAAGGCCTCAAAGGCCTGCCCCCGGAGGATCCAGGGCAAGGGGGAGCCCGGCCGTTGGCCCGACGCCAGGGACAGGTCCCGCACCGCGTCCCGGTAGCGTTGCAGTTCCAAGGCGCTCAGGCCCCGCAGATACCGGAGCCGGCCTGAATCGGCCCCCAGCTCCATCGCCCGGCCCAAAGCGGCAAAGGCCTGGGCATAGTCCCGCCGGGCCACCGCCTTTTCCGCCTCCCGCACCTGCCGCAGGGCGGCCTGCTGCCGCTCGGCCTGTTGTCGCAGGAGCTGCTCCGCCTTGGCCAGGGGATCTGCAAAGGGACGCGGGAAAGTCAATAGCAGGAAGCCCATGAGGAGGATGGCCACCCCCGACACTAGCCCGGCAATCAGCGGGTGATCCTGAATCAGGATGAAGGCGCGCTCCAGCGGCCTTAAGTCCCCCAGGCGCCGGTACCAGCGAACCCGGGAGCGATGCTGAACCTGCTCCCGGAGATGCCGGGTGACCGCCTCGGGAGAGGGTTCTCCCCTGAAGTCATGGCCGGTTTGCGGCCGGTGCAGGCCACAGGTGGGACACCGAACCGCATAGGGGGAGACCTCCCCGCCGCACCGGGGGCAGATATACCTCTCTGACGCCATCTCCGCCGCTCCTTCCCCTCGCGCCCGCTACAAAAACCTTGCCAGCCGGCATCCTCGGTCTTGGCTGAAGCTTTTCAGGTCGCAGCCGGTGTCTCTGCCTCCCCATGTGTCAGGGGCAACCCATAATTGTTCACAATTCTGAACTGTTAGACTTCCGCTGGCCCTGGCCCCACTTTAGGCTCTCACAAGGACACTATCAAGCCGGAAAGCGAAAAAAAAAGCGGAACCGCAATTCCGCTTGCAAGGGTGGCGGGGACGACGGGATTTGAACCCGCGCCCTTTTTTTCTAAGCTTCTCATATTCTTTTTAAATTTTAATTGGTTTTTCCTCTGCGGACGGCATATGGACGGTCGATATAGAATCGTCTTCGATCATGCCCCTCATGGCTTCCGTCACTAGTTTCCCATACCTCCTGAAAGCCGTAACCGTTTTGTGGCCCGTGGCCTCCATCACCATGCGCTCGGAGTAACTCGCCATAAGTTTCTGGGTAGCAAAGGAATGCCTGGTGCCCTGATAGGGGCTGATGTTGAGCCCTGCCGCCCGGGCTGCCTTTGTCCAGGCCCTCCGCACACTGGCGTATGAAAGAGGCCGGCCTTTCAGGCCGGTAAAGACAAAGCCCGACAAGGCTCGGGGCAGGGCCATAAGTGCCGCCTTGACTTGGGAGTTGAGGGGGATCTTCCTTACATCTCCCTCCTTGGTATACGGTTTCCATTCCCCCAGGTCCATGCTGGCCTTGATGGTGATGTAAGCCTGGCCCTTGAGATGGACGCAGTCCCAGGTCAGGGCCCTGGCCTCCCCGAGGCGACACCCCTGCTTCATGCACAAGAGAAACAGCGTCCGGTAAGGCTCCCGGCAGTTGGCCAAGATGCGGGCCTGCTCCTCCGGCGTGAGCCACTTGGTGTCCGGTTCCCTCTTGGGCACCCTGGGAAACTTGGGCATGACCGCGATGTCCTTGCGGTCCAAGGCTTCGGCCATGAGTTTGTGCAGCGCCCCCAGGATGTTCGTTACCGTCTTGGCCGACAGGTGTTCTGGGAGTTGGTTCCGGAAATCCTTGATGTGCCCGTCCCGGATGTCCCGGATGGACATCCGGCCAAAGAAGGGGACGAAATAGCTCCTGGAATACCGTTTGATTTCCCTGAAATAAGCTCGGCTGATGAGCCGCCGCTCCACCTCGGCTTGAAGCCTGGTGAGCCAAGCGGCCACATAGTTCTCGAACTGAAGTGACCTTATCTCCTTGGTGACGTATTCCTTGGGGTCGAACTTTCCCGCCCCGATCTGATGCCGGATGGTGGCCAGCAATTGCTCCGCCCTGGCCAACGAGTCCAGCGGGAAACCATACTGGTCGGTGTAAATCTTCTGTCGAGTGCCTTGATACCAGATGTAGATAGAGCAAGTCAAAAAAAATACCCTCGCATCTTCGAACAAAACGATGAGATCAGGCTTAAGCCTCGTAGTCTTGCTTACATTGTGAGCGAACTTCAGAAATATTCACTACTGAGCACTCATATCGATATTAAAGGTAAGGCATATGAGGAGCTTGTGGGTGCAAACCTTCGCGGTGATCGTGGCGAATTCTTCACTCCCCGAAACGTCATGCACATGACCGTGGAGATACTCGATCCCCGTGATGATGAAAGGGTGCTCGACCCGGCATGTGGGACGGGCGGTTTTCTTGTTATTGCCATGAATAAGGTTCACGCTCGGCTCGAAGCACAGCTTATGAATGAACTGGGCAGGCTAAAAACCGAATGGAGGGACGAAGAGAAGAGGGTTTTTCAGGAACGCGTTCGGGAAATTGCTGAAAGCAATTTCTTTGGCTTCGACCTGAATCCTGACCTGGTCAAGGCCACCAAGATGAATATGGTCATGAACAATGACGGCAGTGGCAATATCTTCCAGACTAATTCTCTGCTTCCGCCCCACGAGTGGGATGCAGACTTCCGACGCGACCTTGCCAAGGCTTTGGGAATTAAGGAATCCTCCATCAGAAACGCCAGCTCTATCGGTTTCTTTGATGTAATAGTCACCAATCCACCCTTTGGCAGTAAGATTCCTATCAAAGACCCCCACATCCTTGGGCAATATGACCTAGCCCACATTTGGCGGAAGGATAAGAACGACCGAACCCGTTGGACAAAGACCAACAAATTGCAAAATTCAGTTCCGCCGGAACAACTCTTTGTTGAGCGTTGCATCCAACTTCTCAAGCCAGGCGGTAGACTCGGTATTGTTCTGCCGGATTCCATTCTGGGTTCGCCAGGCCTCGGTTACATCCGGCATTGGCTGATAAGGAATACCCAGACCATCGCCAGCATTGATCTTCACCTCGATACTTTTCAGCCAAGAAATGGCACCCAGACTTCGGTACTTATTCTTAGGAAAAAAACACTCGAACAGATACATGAGGAAGAACGAACCGGCCGAATGGCAGATTACCCTATATTCATGGCTGTTGTTGACCGCATCGGTCACGACAAGCGTGGCAATCCTATTTTCAAGCGAGACAAACACGGAAATGAAATTCTTGTTCCGGAGACTGAAATCATTTCCATCGGCGAAATAGCCAATGGTTCCAAAACTGCCAAAGTTGAATCAAAGCGCAAAGTTATAGATGACCAGACGCCCTTAGTGGTAAAAGCCTTTAAGAAGTGGTGGGAACAGGAAGGATTGTCATGGTAGATTCAAATACCGCCCAAAAGGCTATTTGTGCGCATCCTGTTGTTTCACCTGTTTTTCCCGAGGAGGAATTCCATTGGACAACGGTTCGCCTCCGAGAAGTGCTTGATCGAGGTTTGCGACTAGAGGGCAAGGTTTTCGGCATCGAGGGCAGGCATGCAAGGGAGACGCTGAAGCGTTGCAAATGGCCTATAGTTAGCGTCGGAGGCGAAAATGGTTTGGCGAAGTCCATAACAGTCCCCGGGAGAGTTAAACGTAAGTATCTTTCATCAGACGCCCCGGAGGCTATCGGATTCCTCGGAAGTTCTGAAATGCTTGATGTCAAACCTGTTCCTTATAAATGGGTTTTTAAAAATGAACCAAAATATCAGCAATTTAAAATCAGAGAAGGATTGGTTCTGATTTCCTGTTCCGGTACTATAGGAAATGTCACTTATGTCTCAAAAACCCTTAATAATTTTATGATAAGCCAACATGCTATAAGAATCTCGGCAGACTTCCCCGGTTATATTTATGCATTTCTGAAGACCAGTATCGGACAAGCTCTTGTCAAAACAAATATGTATGGTGCTGTCGTTAGCGAAATAGAACCACATCACTTTGACAATGTCTTAATTCCGGACCCACCACCAATCCTGAAAAAGCGCATCCATGACCTGATTTTGGAATCATATAAATTGCGGGACGAATCCAATGAACTTTTAGACCAAGCTGAACAGCTTCTTTACTATGCTCTGAATTTACCTCCCATTGATAATATCAGGCCGCAATATTTCGACCCGTCTTTCGAAGTGCGCAATTTCATTGTGAAATTTGTCGCAAATTGATTGTCGTCTTGGCGCTACCTATCATGTCCCCATTGTGGACGCTATTTTGAAAAAGCTGCGAAAAGAAGCAGTCGAGGTTACCAGCATTAGCGACCCCCGCATTAGCAAGCGAATTATCTTACCTGGTCGTTTTGCTCGCGTCTACGTCCAGGAAGGACAAGGGACAGTCTTCTTTGGGGGTAAACAAATCTTTGAACTTGACCCTTCCAACAAGAAGTATCTGTCGCTAATCCATCATAGCAAAAGAATCAAGGATCAACTCCGGCTCGAAAAGAATATGGTTCTGATCACATGTAGCGGAACAATAGGAAGGGTCACGCTGGTGCCTGAGCATTGGGAAGGATGGACTGCAAATCAACATATTATTCGGGTTGTGCCGTCATCCGATGAAATAGCGGGCTACCTTTATGTCTTCTTAACTAGTGATTATGGGCGTGAACTCATTACCCGTTTCACTTATGGAGCCGTTGTTCATGAGATAGATGACCGCCATGTAAGCCAGGTAGCCGTTCCTTTGCTCAAAGACAAATATGTTCAGCACGAAATCAATCGCATTGCCCTCGAGGCAAACGAAAAACGAACCCAAGCCTACTACGCCGAGCAGCAAGCCATACGTATAACCAACGAGGAAGTGGTCCATGCTGAATCATAAAATATCCTTTGTTAAAAGTTCTTCCCAGATATCCCGAATAACAGTTTTATAAATGATGATAATTTTATTGAATAGATAACCGCGAAATATAACTTGAAAGTGCACCCCCAATAGCCTTCGTGAATATTCCTGTTAAGCCGGGAAAAACCAAAGAAATCAAGAAAATTTATCAAGGGCGGAGGAAGCAAGAGTAGTTGACAAATCAAGCAAAGATAAGTTGTTAAGGTAACTATTTTTTTAATAGTTCCAAATCATAAAAACTAATGTCCTCAGATTTCATCACACAGTTCACAATGGCGCTGATGGTTTGATGTCTTAATTCGGCCATTTTTATAACATCACCAACTATGAATAATCTCATCAATTGTTTAGGATTAAAGCGGTAAATAGTGTAAAATTGAACCCAGGTCTTTAATTTAAAAAAGTCTTCATTTGGTCTTAAAACATATATATTTATTAAATAATGACACCCTTCTCTTTCGGGCCTAGAATTTCGCTGAGAAGTGGTCTTACATGTAAGGATAGGGTCGTCGGGACCGGGATTATTGATAATGATGAATAACTTATCGGCTATTCCCCCATCAGAGAATTGATAATTTTTATGTAAAAAGACTGTTCCCCGTTTCATTTATCAAATAATGATTTCACTTCCCGCATTTCATTTATTCTCTCTTTAGCTTCCGCCAAAGATAAAGAATCAACTTTATCATCTATGGCTAATAAATAATCTATTTCAGCATTTTCACCCTTGGTATTGATCGTCTTATCCCATGGCATATTAGGCAAATGTGAAATATCAGTCATATCATCTGCCTGGGCATCCCTAAAAATTTCTGCTAATTGCTCCATTAACCTAATTTCTCTTTTACTGAAATAACGCTTATCAAAATTGCATCGCGGAACCATTTTAAAGAATTCAAAGTTTAAGGTCTTTTTTGGGATATAAATACACTTAGTCAGGTCTTCACCGGGGTTATTAAGTTCAAAGAATAAATCCTTGGGAACCGGCCCCATTTCCCAGGCATAATACTTCAGGCCGGTTACTGATTTGGCGGTTTGTTTAAAATGCAGAAAATCGAGAAAATAAAGCAACTTGAACAGCTTAAGTTTCCCACAATACCTCGTATTTCTTAGGAAAAATATGATCGCATGGATCAATTTCTCCCGAGAAAAATCAATCAAAACCGGCTGATTTTCATTAATGCGCATTGCTCTTGGGCTTAGCAGGGTCTGACGGATGATGAAATTCTTTTATGATACTCCCAAAATGGAATCTAACGGGAGGTATAAAAAACCACTTATCCCGAGAGACAATCGCCGCCCCGGAGGACGGCGGAAGATCTCTTCTGGACGTGGCAAATGGGTCTAAACTCATAATCGGCATTTTTTGAGTGATGTCAAGAAAAATATTCCTTCATAATGAAGTCGGGGTTCCATCAGAAATCCTCAGCCCTAGTGATGATGCGCCTCCTGACGCCGAAAGAGAAAGTATATACGGACCGCAGGAGCCGCCAGGTGGCCCAAGCTCCATTTGACCTAAATCGATCTGAGGAATTTTTCAGCCAAGGCCGCAATCTCCTGGGCCCGGTCCAGGGCGCTGATGCACCGGCGGGCGTTTACGAAGTCGGCCTGTCGCTCGTTGATGAAGTCTATCAGCTTTTTGCCGGTGAATGCCCCCGTGCGGAACCCGTCCACCAGGATAAACAGGGCGATCTCCGGCTCCAGGGCCAGGTCCGGCTGCCCCACCAAGTCCTTCCTTATTATCCGGGCATACTTCTCATAGTTAGCCCGGCCGGTGATCTGAACATACCCCCTGCCGCGGTAGCGGTAGCCGTCCCCGGGTTGCGTGTTTCCCAGGTCCCGTCGGCCCTCATACTTCTCGAAATATGACCTGGGCCCCCTCTCATGGATGGGCTGGAATGTCCCCCCTGTCTCCCACTCCACCGTGGCCAGCACATAGGCGATCTGCGCCGGCAAGGAGAGGCCCTGCTTACGGCACTCGGCAATGATGGCCGCGATGGTCCCCTCCCGGGTGGAGAAATCGTAAGGCTGGCCCTCCGGAACGGACGCTCTCGAGTCATCCGGCACTACCTCCAGATACTCCGCCGCTACCCAGCCGACCGTGCCGTCCTCCAGTTCCACCGGCACCCAGCCTGTGGTGTCCAGGGGGTCAATGACATCCCCCCGGGACAGGGTGCCCTCAATGGGGAAGCGCTTCCCGGGCCCCCCACGAATATTTAAGTGGTTAGCCGTTACTCGGAGAGGCATCACTCACCTTCATGGCTGGCAGTCTCAGCCAGAACCCCACCTCATATTTCCGAGGGAAGGCCAACTCGTTCACCAGCCCGTCCCGGTCCATTCGGATAGGGCCGCCTTCCATCTCGGGGTGCTCCACCGCGAGGAGGACTGACCCGTCCTCCAGGTGTTTAAGCAGAAGCACCGGCCTGTCCATTTAACCCTCCGCTTCGCTGGGAGTATTCATCCAGCCCCGCGCTTTCTCCCAGATCACCTTGGCCTGCGCCTGGAGCTTCCCGCTCTGCCAGGCATTGGCCACCGAGTTGGCGCCGTAAATGCCGGCCACGCTCACCACCGTGGACGTGAGCAGATTCCCCAGGGCCGCCACCATCTCCGGCTTGATGAGCCCGAACACCGCCGCCCAGATCACCAGGCTGACATTCCCCACCAGCACCCCCAGACAAAGCCGGGACATGGAGAACTCCCCGGAGCCTGGGTCCGTAACCAACTCTGACAGGCGATGGGGTTGCGGGGCCTTGAGGGCCGCCCGCACCTCCTCCCGGATGATGCGTTCATACATCCGGCCCAAGGCTTCCACTTCACTCACACTCATTTCCTTCATCGGGGTGTCCCCTAAGGGATAATAAGACTTGACGGCTCAGCAAAAATTCTCCTGCTTGTATAACATGAATTTTTGATAAAGAAGGACTGGTTATGGGTCATCCTTTCCCCCTCACCACGCCCCCGCTGGGGTCATGGTAGTGCCGGTTCAGAGCGTCCCACAGGTCCCGGTTGTCGGCTTTGAGCTCCTCCCGGCCCTTCTTCCACTCCAGGAACTCAGACCGGGGAATAAACATATCGGTCAGAGAAATACGGCAGGTCATCTGAAACTCTCTGATCCCCTTTAGCTCCGCCTTGATCTCCGCCAAATCGGCCTGGATATGCTTGAGGTCGCCATTCCCGCCATTTCCGAAGACTTTCTGGCCGTATTTGAGGATGGCCAGGATGATAACTCCGCCTGCCACGGCCATGGCAAACACCGCTAGGAAGACCGGATGATTGCTGGCCTCCATCATCCACCCCCCAGCACCCGCCGTTCCCGGTCCATGTAGCCCTGCACCACCGCCAGATTGCGGGGGAATTCCAGACCGCGGTTGGTCAGCTTCAGGTGATAATGGCCGGCTTTAAACCAGCTCTCAGAGAACTCCACGGCGGCGGCGATGTCGAATGGCTTGCAACTGAACAGGTCAAGCGCGGCAAAACCCTTCTCTGGCCAGGTATGAATGCTCACATGGCTTTCGGCAATCATCACCACACCCGAGATGCCGCTGTCCTCATGACCAGGCAAGGGCCTATATTTGAAGACGTAGGGAGGCATGATCTTGGTCATCCCCAGAATATCCGGGGCGCGGTCCAGAAACTCATAGACCGCATCAAGATCGGCCAACACCATCGGGTCGCACTCATAAAGGTCCACCTTCAGGTGCGGCCCAAGCGCTTCGGCAAAGTCTGTCGCCCTCATTCATTGTGCCCTCCCCCTTTTACAGCAATGCGCCTATTTCATAGAATTTCTGTGCCTTTTTGCGTTTCTCCTTCTGCATGAGCATGTCATGTAAGGTTGACGCCTCCTGGTCCTTGACATCCCGGGCCTTTTTCTTAGTCACGAGCAGACCAGCTATCGAGCTCTTATCTTCCTCACCTGTTCCTTTCGGCTCATAGGTGACTTCACGGCGAGCCTTCCGGAGCAGGGTCTCCACCAGTGTGTCCCGGTCATCGCGGTCCATATCCTGCCACCTGCGCCCCTGGAACTGCTTGAAAGCCTCATAGGTCTGGCGGGCCGTCAGCTCATAGTAATCTTCCGGTCTCCAAGGCTTGCGGATACCTTGTTCCAGGCGGTAGCTTGGAGGCATTTTCACCGTAGCCGCGGCCTCCGTGGACATAAAGGCGTTGCCCAGGCGAGCCAGCTCCACCACCCGGGCGTCCAGGGCTTCCAGCTTCACCCGCTTCTGCTCCGGCGTCAGAGCCTTGCTAGCATAGACCTGCTGGCGCTCTTTTTTGACCTTGCTCAACTCGTCCATAATCTTCCGGGCCACCCGGGCATACATGGCCTCGGGGTGCTCCTCCAAAAACTGCTCCAGCCTGGCTTTGTCGCCGGATTGCCAGAGGGTCTTCCAGCCCTGGTCGGCCAGCAAAACCTCCTGATAGCGCTCAAAGAAGTCGTTGACGCTCTTGGCTCGCCAGCCCGTCGGCGGCTTGGTGAAGAAGGTGCGGACCCCCCAGACCTGCTGGATTTTGTCTTGGGCTGGCTGGGGAATATCCTCTACCATCCCTGTCTTGCGTAGGAGGAGGTCGATCCCGGGCAGGAAGTAGTTGGCCCCCAGGCCGCCCGTCCATTGGCGGATGAAATGCTCCATTTGCACCGGCGAAATGTCCGTCAGCCTGCCCACGGCCTTGGCGGTCTCCGTGGTCCACGGCTTGGCCCGCAGACCAGCGGGGAGGCGCTGGAGGCTGATGTCCTCTATGGGCCTACCGCGGAAGAAGTCATAGTTGGCCTTGGCCTCGATGTAGGGCCGGGCTATGGTAGGGATGATCTCCGGGGTGGCCGCATCCCAGGCGGCGGCCATGGCAGACTTCACGCCCTTGGGGTCCTTGGTGAGCATGGCTTCCACCAGGCGCTCCGCCACGGAACCGAACAGAATGCCAGCCTCGAAGGGCTTGGGAATCCGTAAGAGGGGAGCATTCTTTCCCAGGGGGAGGTGCCAGAAGTAGTTGCGCTCCCAGTCCTCCAGCTCTTTGTAGCGGTCGTCATCACGGGCCAAGAGATAAATGAGCACTGATACCCCAGCCAGCATGGCCAGCCGGCGGGCCACCGCCTTGCGGTTAGGGCCGGTGAGTTCCGTGGCCAGCTTGTCCATGCCCTGGACGGAGGCGTTCCAGAAGGGAATCGTCACGTTCAGGTAGCGCACCGTTGGGTGGCCCCCGGCCCGGCTGAAATCCAAGGTGGTGCGCCTGGCCTCGTGGATGGCCTCGGCATGGCTCAGGCCCTTTTCCCTGGCCTGTTTGTAGATGGAAAACCTGGTTAGGTTCTCCAGGTAGGCGGAGGCATAGCGCAGGGCGTGCAGGGGATTGGCGAAGTATTTTACCTGGCTCTCTTTGCCTTTGAGGTAATCCGCCGTGATTTTCTCCGGCTCCACAAAGCTCTCAGCCAAGGTGGCCATGGGCCCACCGCCGGATTCCCACTGCCGATAGAACTCCATGGTGGCCGGATCTTTGGAAATCAGCAGATAAGCATCCCTAAACCACTTGAGTGGGTTGAAGCCGAAACGGGAGAATATCCAGGCTTGGATGATGTCCCGGATTGGGTTGCGGCCCAAGGAGAATTCCGGCACCAGGATGGCCCCGCTCCGGAGCATGTCCGCCGGAATGCGGGCAATCTGCATCAGAATACCCATCTCGGCCGGCATTAAGTTCTGGGCGGCAGCATAAAGGTCTGGCGGCAGTTTCAGCCACCGCCGCTTGCCGTCCCGGTAGTAGGGTACGCAGCCGGGCTCCGGCGGCAGGGGCGAACGGGCCCAGACCCGGTTCTGGAAATCCATCAGGCCGGCTCGGGCGGAAGGCCGGAAGGTCAGTAGGGGCCTCAGCAGGTCGTGCTGGTTCAGGAATTGCTCGAAAACCGCCGTGGTCTCCGGGGCCACCGCCCTGGCGGTTTCCCGGTCTGTAATGTAGCGGTTGACAAACTCCGCCACCTGCTCTGTCTTCTTCCGGACATAGCGCTTGAAAGATTTGCTGTCAGCTTCGCTGGCCCGTTGGTCGGCAATGCGCCGGAGCTCCCGCCGCATTTCCGGGGTGCCCCGCTCAATCAAAAGCCCCACAAGGTCATATTGGTCGTCAATGGCATGGCCGAGTTCGTGAGAGAGGGTCTTCTCACTGGTGGCAAACCGTAGTCTGATTTGGCCAGCAAGCTCTTCAGAAATCAGGCCCTCGGCCACTTCCTCCTTGAGCATCCGGCTGAATTCCCCCAGCCTCCGCCCCCGCAGGGTGGCCACCACCTTCACGTCCACCTTGAGTTCCCGGGCCAAGTCCAGAAGCTCCTGGCGAAGCTGAGCATCAATCTCCTGCTTCTGGTTAAAGTCCACCGGCACATACTTGGCGGGAACCTCGTAGACTTCGGCGTCCTCGTAGGCCTTGCCGGTGATGTACGCCGCCCGATAGACCTTGTTCCGGGCGTAGGCCCACTGGGCCTTGTAGGCCAGTTCAATCCAGGTCTGCAAGGGGGAGAGAATCTGCTTTTCGGAACCCTTGATCTGCTTGATGACGTTGCTGGACACGCCCTGGGCGGCCAGGTGCGCCGCTATGTAGTCATTGGTCTGGTCCAGCAGACGCTTGAAGGGGGCATAAAACTGGTTTTTCGCCTTGATTGCCTTATAGGTTAATTCGTCAATGAAGCCCACCTGGAGCAGGGGCTGTAGGTTCATCTCATCGGACCACTCCAGCAAGGAAAGGCCGGTATCCATCAGCACGCGCAAGTCATCGCCATATTTGCGTGTCAGGGCGGCGAGAACCGCCTTGCTTTCCTCCGGATGGACCCCCTTGATTTCGCCCGCCATCCGGTTGCCGAACTCCCCGGCCAGCTCAAGGTCGCGCTGGGCCACCAGGAAGACCTCGAAGTCGTCCATCACCTCGTCCACCGTCTGGCCGCGTCGTTTTGCCAGTTCCCGCAACGGCTCCAGCCGGCGGTTGAAACTGGGGCCCTTGCGAACCAGGTCGTCGCCGGTGAACACCACCTCTTTCAGGTCGGGGTCAAAGTCCATCCGGTCCTGATAGACATACTCGCCGGTCAGGCCCTGGCGCACCCGGCCTTCCACCCCCCGCATGAAGGAGAGGGCGTTGGTGATGTGTTCCCCGTGCGGCACCTTGGCCCCGGCCCGGACGGCCCGCTCCGCCAGTCTCTCCCAGGCTGCCCACCGGTCCACCACTTGGTCATAGAACCTTTGGGCCTTTTCCACCAGCTTGTCTTTGAGACCCTTGGCGGTGGAGACTACATCCCGGGACTCCCGAGGCTCCGTCGGGGCCAGATATTTTTCCCGGTAAGCCTCAATAGCCTCCTGTTCCTTTGGACGGAGAGAGTACTTGGGGGTCTTGCCTTTTTGCCCGGGAGAAACTATATTTTCAACAGAAAGTTTGCTTTGGCCCTCAGCGTCCGGGGTTCCTTTCTCCGGCCCTTGCGGAAAGGAGCTTAAAGAGGGGGCTATGCCGGGTTTAGCCGCAACGGGTACGCGCCGTTCCCAAAGCAACTCGAATTTTTCAATATACTCAGGTCGTCCCAACCACGCAGATTTAATCGTGTAGAAATCTTCTGCTTCTCCCGGGGTCAACTCAATCGCCGCAATTTTGTTTAAGCCGTTCGGCTTTACCAACAGTAGAGCGGCTCCTCCTCCCTTCCTGATTTGAACATAGTTGGCTGCCACGTCATGAATAAAGGATTCCACATTGGGGTAGCCCAGTTTTAGAATTTTCTTCTCGTGCCTGGCTTTGATATGGATTAACCCAAAACCGCTCCGGGCTTCCTCTTTTCCCACCTGCAATCTGACAGGTCCGGCTTGCCTGCGGATGATCTGCGCCGCTTCTTTGTCAACTTCCCCGAAGTTTATGGACCCGTCGGGAGTTTTGACAAAATCCTCCGGCAAGTTACCCGTCTTCTCATAATTCGCTGTGCCTCTCACTTTGTAACGGATGGGCTCCCCGAATACGTCCTCCTCCCGGGGCCGCCGCTGCCAGACCTCACCTCTTTCAATCCGTCGGAATGTGCCCTCCCAGGTGGGCCGGAAGGCCTCCCAAATCTGCCGGAAGAAGTCCAGAATTTTCTGAAAGATGCTGTGGGGTTTCTCAGTCGGCTTCCAGGTTTCATACGCCCGGGCCGCGGCTTCCCAGTCGCCGAACTCCTTGAGGATGGCCTGGCGCTCCTTGTCGGTCAGCACCAAGTCCGCGGCGGCATGAAACACCTCGTGGCGCAGGGTCTGCCGGCCCTCACCTTTGGCCAGGGTGATGATGCCGCCGCCGTCGATGACCTGCCACGCGCCGGCGAGCACATAATCCTCGGCATTTTGCTGGATACCCCTGATGTCCTCCTCTGAGTATCCAGCCGCTCGGAGAGCCGCCGCATCCGGCAAGAGAATGTCACCATTCAGGCGAATAGCAATCTCAAGGCCTTGGTGGGGCAGGAGCACTCGGTAGCCGTCAAAAAATCGCGCCCGTCGAACCTCCAGGCCGGGGAAGGCCGCCTCCACCATCTCCTGGGTGACCTTGCCCTCCTCACCGGCAGGGCTTATAATTTCTTTAGCCCCTGCTCCCATGGAGGGACGAAAACGCGTAGGCCCTTCATGCGTAGGCTTGGCGGAACCGTACACTTCCCCAGGTTCACCAGGGGCTCCTTTCCAGCCGGTCAAAAGCCATGTCTCCCTTTCTCCAAACCGGTATTTGGAGAGAATGGCGACATGGTTTTCAAAGCCTATTTCCACCCGCTTGCCCTCTTCCGGCCCTGATTCTTTGCGGATATCTCCTTTGGCGATGACCTCCACCATTTTCCGGGCGATGGCCTCGCCGTCCTCGCCCTCAGCGTTCCGCTTGGCGATGATGTGGGTAACCCCATAGCCGCCCTTGAAATCCTTCTCCGGGTTCCCTGGCTTGCCCCAGTAAAACGAGATGTCCCCCAGGTCCTCCCGCCACATGGCTCCCGGCACGTCCGCGTGCTCGGCAATAACCCGCTCCATGGCCTCCCGGCCCCGGCGAATGTTTTCGTCAACGGTCAGACGATACTTTGGGGAAGTTTGTTTGGAAGTCCCGTAATATTCCTGCAAAATGTCCTTCCGTATCGGCTTGCCTTGCTCCAAAGCTTTATCTATTGCAACGTTGTGCCAGAGATATTCCCTCCCCAAATATTTTTCGACATTCCCGATATTGAATAACCACACATGATTGGCTAGTTTTCCTTCCTTCCTGTTACTCGGTATGGCCATATATTCCTGCAAGGCCTTCTGCTTAGCCTTGCTATCTTCGTTACGGACCTCTGGCCACGCTTCAACAGTAAATTCGACTTCTCTGCCCGCAGGCTCCAGCTTTGTAGGGAAGGTGATTATGGCGTAGGTTTCCCCAGAATCACTGACAAGGCGGGTGAATTTGATAGGGTCGCCTGGCTTGCGCAAGGACGCCGCAAGAAATTCGCTTGCGGTCATTTCGTGGGGCAGGGGGGCGAACGCTGCCTCGCCGCCCGCTTCATTTAAGACATCTTTGGGGACAGGTTTTCCGGACAGATATGCCGACCTTACTGCATTAACCTGGTCCTCCTCCCAATTTTTATGTAATTCACCACTACTCCACTTCCTGATGCTCTTGTATTCACCCTTGGTCATCTGCCAAGGTTCTTTCTCCCTGACTCGATCAAGCCATTCTGTTAATGCTTTCTCTGCGCTCTCCAAATCCCGGAGCCAGCTTCTCGGGATTACCGCATGACTTTCCCAGGTTTTGTCAGCCGCTGGCACTGGTATGATGTGTTTATAATCCACATCCCTATTGGTGACATGAATTCCTTGGGGCGTTCTCCTGACAGTGAAACCAATAGAGTTTGCCAACCTCTTGAGCCGTTCATACGCCTGACTCATCTCCTGAGGAGTGGCCCGGTCTGGCCCTTCTTTCTCTTTGGTCTCTTTTTCACCCTCTTTGATTTCCTTAGTAACCTCCTGTTCTTTCGGGGCATTCTCTGTCTGTTTAGTCCAAAAAGCAACAATCTTCTCATAGACTTGTGCTGGCACCCAGCCATGGAGAGGATACAGTATCATTTCCGTCCGACCGTCTTTCAGAGAGTCAACTGTCAACCTGCCGAAAGGAAAATAGAAAGTATATGCGAAGTTGGAGTTTTTACCGGTATCAACATATTTGGTTGGTATGGGTTGGTTCCCCGTGCCATGTTTGATGTCAGAGTCTGGGAACAGGTCAATAGCAGATTGACTAAAATAATTATATTCACCGGTCTTCTTGAGTTGAATAACCATGCGGGATGGTAATTTCAGTCTTGCGAAATAGAATCCCAATTCCGGTTTCCATTCCAGCCTTGCGAGTAACCATTTGAATATTTTAGGAACGTTATACTGTTCAGCTCCTTGTGTGATTTCAGCCTTAGTCGGCCATCCTTGAGGTGGTTCTGTGGCATCCTCTTTTTTTGTACCCACAAATTCATTTTCCTTCTTCCACCCCACCAAAATGCTAGATTCTGACGGGAACCGGTGATCTCATGCACGTAAATGTTACCGTCGGCATCCTGTTTGATAATGCCGACATGCTTTGTTCCTCCAGCAAGGCCACCCAATACAGGCGCATAGTAGACTACCCTGTCCCCTAAATTGAAACCGGCCTCCTGCAAGCGTTTAAGCTCCGCTTCACGGCGAGGGGCCCTCTCAGCCTCAAGCGCATCTCTGTATTCTTTCACCCTCCGGTTGTGTATCTCTGTGAGCCGTTTCTGGCCGACAAGTTCTTCAACCTATTGAAGACCTCCTGGAGGCGCACCCGGCTACGGGCATAGGCGTTGAACAGGTGTAGCAGGTCCACCACTATTGGGTCTGTCTCACCCAAGAACTTCACCCGAGCCAACCCGTCCTCAAAATTGAGCCCCGCCTCCCGGATGTCCTGAAGGATTTCTGCGGCCTGGGCCAGTTGGGGGGCTATGCCCACATCGAAGCGGTCACCATTTCGGATCTGCTGCTCCAGCTTGGCCATGCGAGGGGCCACCATCGCCAAGGCGCCGGTAATGTTCCGCAGGCGGTCATCGGTTCTTTCTGCCAGCAATTCCAAAGCACCGCTCTTGCCGTAAGCGGCCGCAAAAAGGGCATTGCGGATACGGTTCAGACCAGCTTGGTTCAGATTGCCGTCAGCGGTATAGTAGTTGGCCAGCTCATTGGGCGAGACAATCCTCTGCATGAAAGCCCTGATGAACGGAGCATTGGCCGTGGTGTTGATCTCCCCCCGGTCATTGGGTTCAAAAAGCGAGAGGATGTCGGTATGGAGCAGAGCCCGGGCATCATTCTGGGCCTGCTCCATGGGGCTAAAGGCGGCGGTAGACGCCAGGTTGAACTCCCTTGCAAGGACTACCCTTTCCTCCGGCCTCACCTCTCCTTGCCGCACCCGCACCAGCACAGGCTTCTGTGTCGCCTTGATAGCCTCCGGGTCCAGGCCGAATTCGGCAGCATGGTCAATCAGCCACTGCTTATACCGCCGCGCCTGTTCCCGATTGGCTTTATAGGCCCGACGTAGAGCGATGGTGCGGGCATTGCCGGACTCCACAATGCCGTCTGGGCCCACGATGGGAGCACCGTCCGAAGCCAGAGGGTTGTCTCCCAGAAGTTCAGGCCGCAGGTTGTTCTCTATGCGGCTGATCTGAAGTTCCGAGGCTGCCCGCGTGCGGTCCCGCGGCTGTAACTCCTGAGGGAATGCGGGGTTCTCATTAAGCAGGTCATCATGGGACGTGACCAGGGCATCCACGTCGAGGACCGCAAAGCGTGTGGGAACCTCCCGGCCGGTAGGGGTGATGGCCACAGATTGCCGGCCTTCGCTAATTGATTCCGGGGTTGCCTGCGTTTGGCTTGTGGGCTCCGAAGGTTTCGTTATGGGTTCTACCACCAAAACAGGCATAAGTTCGAGCCCCATGGCCTTGGCCACTAGCGCCCGGTGCCGGCCTTCATGGGTTTTGGTGGCAATATCCAGGATAGGCAAGGGCATTTGCTTGCCCTGTTCAACCCTTGTAGCGTATTTCCTCACTAGATTTTCATCAAAGGTGGTTCGGCCTGCTTTATCTAAAAATGCGTCTGGGGCCATGTATTCGATGCAACCTACAATCCCCTTTTCTCTGGCGAAATATTGAGGATTTTTCAAAAGGTTATCGTAGTAGGGCATGTCAGTGGTTTGAAGATTGAATGGTTCCCGAGGAACCTGGGGCCCTCTCGTAGGAGGGGGCTCCGGCACAATAGTTTCTGGCTCTGGGGCGGGCGGTCTCGGGCCAGCCGCCAACCCGGCAATGGTTCTGTCTGCTCTGGAAAGCAGGTGATAATTCTGCCGGATCAGCTCATGCAGTTGCCGAGCCGCATCCAGGTCACCCGCATCCTCAACCCTGCGGTAAAGCTCCTCTACCCGGGTTGCCAGAGGCCCCAACCTGCTTTCGCCAGCCTCCGGCAGGCTGAACAATCTGAGGACCTCCGGTCTGTGTGCGGTAATCAGGCTCTGGACTTCCAGGGCCGCCCGTGGGTCACCCTCTTCATCCAACCGCCGGAAGAGTGTTTCCAGCCGGCGCATGAAGTCTGGTTCCCCGCCTGCCAGCCGCTCATCCCTCACCAGGTCCTTGATCTCGCCGGCGCTCTGCGTCATGGGCTGCGACGCCAGGCGGTGCAGGTGTTCCCAGTTCAGTTGGGTCAAACCTTGCTGATTGGCGGCCAGAAGCTCATGTAACTGCCTGGCTGCATTTACATCACCGGTCTCTTCCACTTTGCGGTATAGCGCTTCCACCCTGTCCGCTAGAGGCTTTAGTCCCTTGCCAACCGCCGGGTCAGGCGACCGAAAGGCCTCCACCACCTCAGGCCGGTGGGCCAGAAGCAGGTTGTGAATTTCCTGGGCCGCCCTGGGATCGCCGGTCTCATCCACCATCCGGAAGAGGGCGTCCAGTCTCTGCACCAAGGGCCGACCCTCCGGAGGCATCATGGGCCGCCCGGTCAGGTCCAGGGGCCGGGCCGTCCTCTCGGGCTCTGTCAAGGGAGCTTCACGCAGGAGGTCGGCCTCCAGGTCGCCCATAGGCGGCACCGAAGGCTGCTCCGGCACCGGGATGGGTTCGGCGACGGCGGCGGCAGGAGTCGGCGTAGTCCGGTAAGTGGGCGAGGTTTCAGGCAGTCTGGCAATCCGTTCAGCTTCCGCCTGTCGAGCCGCTTCTTCAGCTCGGGCTCTGGCCGCGGCCTCCATGGCCGCCAGCCCTGCCGCCGCGGTGGGGCCGGTACGAGGTGAAGTAATCCCCTCTGGCAAGCGTGCGAGCTACTCTATCGGGGAGGAGCACCCCCGGGAGGTGATGAGGCCCGCTCTGGAGATGGTGGCGCTGGCAGGAAAATGAAAATCCCCGCCCAAGGCAGGCCTGAACGGGGACAATCTGAAGGACGGACGGTCTACGGACGCAAGAAAAGCCGCACTTATAGGCAGTACGGCTAATAATTTCAATAAGATAAGTGGCGGGGACGACGGGATTTGAACCCGCGACCTCCGGCGTGACAGGCCGGCGTTCTCACCGGGCTGAACTACGTCCCCGTTTTTTTAGTCCAAAGCCCAAAGTCCAAAGCCCAAGGTCCAAAGTCCAAGGTCCAAGGTCCAAAGTCTGAAGCCCAACTTCCAAAGTCTTACCGTTTCAAGAGGCCATAAATGGGTGAATTAAATTCTTTTGTCCTGAAATGGCCGCACACCACATTCCCTCTTCTAAAACCCCCTCAGCCCTTGGCCCCGACTTTGGACCATGGACCATGGACTGTCATTAATACACCTGGGAAATTCTCCTTTCCAAAGCAGCCTCAGCCCTTGGCCCCGACTTTGGACCTTGGACCATGGACCTTGGACCTTGGACTGTCATTAATACACCTGAAATTCTCCTTTCCAAAGCAGCCTCAGCCCTTGGCCCCGACTTTGGACCTTGGACCTTGGACCTTGGACTATCATTAATGCGCCTGGATCTCCGGAATCTCCGGCGGCGGCAGGAAGGCCGGTTCCGGGGCCACCGGCGGCGGCGCCGGCTTGAAGAGCCGCTCGGGGTCATCCAGCACCAGGGCCAGCTTCAGCACCTCGTCCATGTGATCCACGGGCACCAGCTCCACCGCCTTGAGGATGCGGGCCGGGATCTCCTTGATGTCCTTTTCATTGTCCCGGGGGATGATGACCAGCTTCATCTGGTGGCGGTGGGCGGCGATGATCTTCTCCTTGAGCCCGCCGATGGGGAGCACCCGCCCCCTCAGCGTGATCTCCCCGGTCATGGCCACGTCCCGCTTCACCGGGATCTGCAGCAGGGCGGAGACGATGCTCGTCGCCATGGTGATGCCGGCGGAGGGGCCGTCCTTGGGGATGGCGCCCTCGGGCACGTGGATGTGCAGGTCGATCTTGCGGTAGAAGTCCCGGGCCAGCCCCAGGCTCTCGGCTACCGAGCGCACATAGGACAGGGCCGCCTGGGCCGACTCCTGCATCACTTCGCCCAGCTTGCCGGTGATGAGGAGCTTGCCCCGGCCGGGCAGCACCACCACCTCGATCTGCAGGAGCTCGCCTCCGAACTCCGTCCAGGCCAAGCCGTTGGTGAGGCCGATCTCGTCTTTCTCCTCGGTCTTGCCGTAGCGGTACTTGGGCACCCCCAAATACTGGGGCACGGACTGGCTGGTGACCCGCACCTTGTGGTCCTTGCCCTTCTCCGCCACTTCCCGGGCCACCTTGCGGCAGATGGCGGCGATCTCCCGCTCCAGGTTGCGCACCCCCGCCTCCCGGGTGTACTGGCGGATGATGGTGTAGATGGCGTTCTCCGAGAACTGGATGTTCTCCAGCGTCAGGCCGTTGGCCTGGGCCTGCTTGGGGATGAGGAACTTTTCCGCAATGTGGAGTTTTTCCACCTCGGTGTAGCCGGGGATGCGGATGATCTCCATGCGGTCCTGCAGCGGCAGGGGGATGGAGTAAAGATTGTTGGCCGTGGTGATGAACATCACCTCGGAGAGGTCATAGTCGCAGTCCAGGTAATGGTCGTTGAAGGCGACGTTCTGCTCCGGATCCAGCACCTCCAGGAGCGCCGCGGAAGGATCGCCCCTAAAATCAGTGCTCATCTTGTCCACTTCATCCAGGCAGAAGACCGGGTTGTTGCTCTTGGCCTTGCGCAGGGACTGGATGATCTTGCCCGGGAGCGCCCCGATGTAGGTGCGCCTATGGCCCCGGATTTCCGCCTCATCCCGCACGCCGCCCAGGGAGAGGCGCACGAAGTTGCGGCCCAAGGCCCGGGCCACGGAGCGGGCCAGCGAAGTCTTGCCCACTCCCGGCGGCCCCACCAGACAGAGGATGGGGCCCTTCATCTTCTTCACCAGGCTCTGCACCGCCAGGTATTCCAGGATGCGCTCCTTGGGCTTCTCCAGGCCGTAATGGTCTTCGTCCAGGATGCGCTGGGCCTCGGCGATGTCGTAGCGGTCCTTGGTCTTCTCATACCAGGGGAGGGACAGGAGCCAGTCAATGTAGTTGCGGGAAACGGTGGCCTCGGCGCTCATGGGGCTCATGAGCTTGAGTTTTTTCAGCTCGTGCTTCACCTTCTGGGTGGCCTCGGCACTCATGCGCTTGCGCCTGAGGCGCCGCTCCAGCTCCTGGATCTCGCTTTTGAGGTCCTCCTTTTCCCCCATCTCCTTCTGGATGGCCCGCATCTGCTCGTTGAGATAGTACTCCCGCTGGGTCTTTTCCATCTGCTTCTTGACCCGGTTCTTGATGCGGTGCTCGATGGTGAGGACCTCGTTTTCCTGGTTGAGGAGCGTCAGGACTCGCTCCAGGCGTTTCACCGGGTCCAGGTTCTCCAGGAGGGCCTGCTTCTCTTCGGTCTTGACCGCCAGGTGCCCGGCCACGGAGTCGGCCAGGCGGCCCGGATCCTCCAGGCCGGCCACGGACTGCAGGGCCTCCTGGGGCACCTTCTTGTTCAGCTTGCAATAGGTCTCAAAGCTCTCCACCACCGCCCGGCGCAGGGCCTCGGCCTCGGGGGAGGGCTCCCAGACCTCGTGCAGCTCCTCGGCCTCCACCTGGAAAAAGTGGGGGCTGGGGAGGTATTGGCGCACATAGGCCCGATACTTGCCCTCAATGAGGACCTTGACGGTGCCGTCCGGGAGCCTCAGCATCTGCAGGATGGCGGCCAGGGTGCCCACCCGGTGGATTTCGCTCTCCTTGGGCTCATCCCGCCGGGCGTCCTTCTGAGTGCACAGGAGCACGTACTTGTCCTGGCCCATGGCATGGTCCAGGGCGGCGATGGAGCGCTCCCGGCCGATGAACAGCGGCACCACCATGTGGGGGAAGACCACAATGTCCCGAAGCGGCAGGAGCGGCACCGTCTGATGGCGCTTGCCGTTTTGGTCCCCCTTGGACGGACGGTTCAGGCGAAACATCATTTTTCCACCACCATCCCGGGCTTATCCCAGGTCGCCTCCTCCGGCGGCGTGATGTACTTGAAGATGGGCGCCGCCTGGTGAAGCACAAAGTCCTCGTTGATGAGGCACTCCTTGACGTTTTTGAGGGAGGGGAGCTCGTACATCAGGTCCAGCATGGCCCCCTCCAGGATGGCCCGCAGGCCCCGGGCGCCGGACTTGCGCTTCAGGGCTTCCCGGGCCACGGCCACCAGGGCCTCGGGAGTGAACTCCAGGCTGACCCGGTCCATCTCCAAAAGCTTCTGGTACTGCTTGATGAGGGCGTTTTTGGGCTTGGTGAGGATGTCCACCAGGGCCGCCTCATCCAGCTCGTCCAAGGTGGCGATGACCGGCAGCCGCCCCACGAATTCCGGGATGAGCCCGAACTTCAGGAGGTCCTGGGGCTGCACCTGAGCCAGAATCTCCCCCAGAGCCAGGGCCTTTTTCCCCTGGATGTCGGCGCCAAAGCCCATGGCCTTCTTGCCGATGCGGGCCCCGATGATGTCCTCCAGGCCGTTGAAGGCCCCGCCGCAGATGAACAGGATGTTGGTGGTGTCCACCTTGATGAACTCCTGCTGCGGGTGCTTGCGGCCGCCCTTGGGGGGCACGGAGGCCATGGTGCCTTCGATGATCTTCAAGAGCGCCTGCTGCACCCCCTCCCCGGAGACATCCCGGGTGATGGAGGGGGAATCGCTCTTGCGGGCGATCTTGTCCACTTCGTCAATGTAGACAATGCCCCTCGAGGCCTTGTCCACGTCGTAGTCCGCGGCCTGCAGCAGGTTGAGGATGATATTTTCCACATCCTCGCCCACATACCCCGCCTCAGTGAGGGTGGTGGCGTCGGCGATGGTGAAGGGCACATTCAAGATGCGGGCCAGCGTCTGGGCCAGCAGGGTCTTGCCCGAGCCGGTGGGGCCGATGAGCAGGATGTTGCTCTTCTGGAGCTCCACCCCGTTCAGATCCACCCGGGAGTTGATGCGCTTATAGTGATTGTACACCGCCACGGAGAGGATCTTCTTGGCCCGCTCCTGGCCGATGACGTATTCGTCGATCTGCTTTTTGATGGCCGCCGGCTCCGGAATGGAGAGCCGGGTCTGCTTGGCCTCCTCCTTCTCGTACTCCTCGGCGATGATGTCGTTGCACAACTCAATGCATTCGTCGCAGATGTAAACCCCAGGTCCGGCAATGAGCTTTTTCACCTCGCTCTGGCTCTTGCCGCAGAAGGAGCATAAAAGGTCAGTGGTCTTGTCGCTGCGCTTGCTCATGCGCTCTGTCCTCCCCAAACCCGTCTGGGTTTGGCGTTATCCTGATGCAACGGGGGCAGCCTCTAGGGGCCGCCGCCCGGAAGGGCCGGGTCCTGGCCCCGCCCCCTAAGGTTATCGGCAGCCAGCCCCGGTTTCATGACCGCCACGGCTTTTCCGGCCGGCGTTATACCGGGGTGGCCAGGCTGCGGCGTTCGATGACCTCGTCCACGATGCCGTAGGATTTGGCCTCATAGCCGCTCATATAGAAATCCCGGTCCGTATCCTGCTGGATGCGCTCGATGGGCTGGCCGGTGTGCTGGGCCAGGATACGGTTCAGATCCTCCCGCAGCCGCAGGATTTCCCGGGCCTGAATGTCCACGTCGGTGGCCTGCCCCGAAAAGCTCCCCATCACCTGATGGATGAGGATGCGGGAATGGGGCAGGGCATAGCGCTTGCCCTTCTCGCCCGCGGCCAACAGGAGCGCCCCCATGCTGGCCGCCTGGCCCACGCAGTAGGTGGCCACCGGCGAGCGGATGTACTGCATGGTGTCGTAAATGGCCAAACCGGCGGTCACCAGCCCGCCCGGCGAATTGATGTAAAAGTGGATCTCCCGATCCGAGTCCTCCGCCTCCAAAAACAGGAGCTGGGCAATGATGAGGTTGGCCACCTCGTCGGTGACCGCGGTGCCCAGAAAGATGATCCGGTCCTTGAGGAGGCGGGAATAGATGTCATAAGCCCTCTCCCCGCGGCTGGACTGCTCCACCACAATGGGAATCAACTGCATCCTTACTCCTTGGGCGGGGCCTCGGCCTCAGGGGCCAGCTCGGCCTGCCCGATGATGAGTTTCATGATCTTTTCGTCCCGGAGCTGCTGTCTCAGCGGCTCCAGCAGGTTGTTCTGCCGGTAATACTGCCTGACCTCCTCCACCGGCCGGCCCAGGGTCTCGGCGTAGCGGGCCAGGGTCTCTTCCACCTCCGCCTCGCTCACCTCCAGCTTCTCGGCCTGGGCGAGGCGGTCCAGGATTAGCCGGCATTTCACCCGAAATTCGGCTTTGGGCGCCAGGTTCTCCAGCATCCGGGAGTGATCCAGGCCTTCCACGTTCACCCCGTAGGACTGGAGCCGGGCCAGCTGCTCCCGGAGCATCGCCTCCTGCTCCCGCCGGATGAGGGAGGGGGGCACCTCAAAAGGATGAGCGGCCGCCAACTTCTCCAGGACCTGCTGCTCCAGGTGGGCCTGCCGCTCCCGTTCCTTTTTCTTAATAATATCGCTTCTCACGGCCTCCCGCAAGTCGGCCAGGGTCTGGAAGTTGCCGCCCAGACTCTGGGCGAAGGCGTCATCCAGCTCGGGGATCACCTGCTCCTTGATCTCGTGGAGCTTCACGGCAAACTCGATGACCTTGCCCGCCAGGAGGGGATTGAAGAAATCCGGCGGCAGCTCCACGCTGAAGCGGGTCTCGCCCCCGGGCAGAAGGCCGATGAGGTTCTTTTCAAACTCCGGGTTGAACTTGCCTGCCCCCACTTCCAGGTAGATATTCTCGCCCTTGCCCTCCGCCAGTTCCTCCCCGGCGTAATAGGCCTGGTAATCCAAAATGACAAAGTCCCCTTCCTTCACCGGCCGGGCCTCAGGAACCGGCTGCAAGGTGGCATTGTGCTCCCGGATCTCCGCCAGCCGGGCGTCCACCATCTCCTCGGTGACCTCGGCCCCGGGATCGGTGAGCTTAAGGCCCCGGTAGTCGGCCAGCTCAAATTCCGGGGGCACCTCCAGCTCCACCACGAAGCGGTAGTCCTCCCCCGGCACCACCGGCGGCACCGGCTCCGGCCAATGGAAGTTCAGCGGGATGAGGGCCTGCTCCTGGAGGGCCTCCCCCAAAGAGCGGCGCACCAGGTCATCAGAAACTTCCTGCTCCACCTGCTTTTTGTAATACATCTCCAGGACCGGCCGGGGCACCTTGCCGGGGCGAAAGCCCTTGACCTTGGCCCGCTTGCCCAGATCCCGGTAAGCCCGGTCCACCGCCTGGGTGACCTCCTCCTTGGGCACCACAATGGCCAGCTTGCGTTTGATGGGACTTAAAGTCTCCACTTCTACCTGAATGGGGATGGGTGTCATTGCCGAATCCAACTTTCCTTATCTGATTTTGTGGTGATATCACCGGACAAAAGGCCCGGCGGAGCCGCCACGCCACATACGAGAGTGCGAGAGGGGGGACTCGAACCCCCACGGTGAACCCGCTGGATCCTAAGTCCAGTGCGTCTGCCAGATTCCGCCACTCTCGCAGGTTACGGCATTATTGTAAATCTATTTTCCCCACCCCGGCAAGTCAAGGCGCCAGCCCCACCGCCCTTTTCCTGCCAGACGTCCCGCCCCCCCACCATTGCCCCCCACCCCCGCCGATGCTATAATGAGCGGAGCTTTGAGGGGAGGGCCGGGGGAGCGGTGGCTCCCCCGCCCTCCCCTCACACTCCCCTCCCAACCCCCTATAAGGGGTTGGGGGAGAGGGTCTGGGAGAGGGGGCAGGGGTCCACGACCCCTGGCCCCCTCTCCCAAAGGGAGGCGCACGTGGCGGACGTGGTGGACAAGGAGCAGGTGGAGCAGCTCAGGGAGCGGCTTACGGTCAGTCCCAAGTTGGTGTGGGACCAGGTGGATGAGGCGGAGCGGGCCGAGATCATGGCCTATGCCGAGCGTTACAAGCGTTTTCTCAATCGGGCCAAGACGGAGCGGGAGGCGGTGGCGGAGATTGAGGCCCAGGCCCGGGCGGCGGGGTTCGTGGATTTGGCCAAAGGCGAGCCCGGGGAGCGGTGTTTTTACAACTACAAGGGCAAGACCATCGCCTTGGTGGTGCGGGGCCGCCGGCCGCTCACCGACGGCCTGCGTCTGGTGGCGGCTCATATTGACGCTCCCCGCCTGGACCTGAAGCAGTATCCGCTGTATGAGGACACCGACATGGTGTTCCTCAAGACCCACTACTATGGCGGCATCAAGAAATACCAGTGGCTGGCCCGGCCGCTGGCATTGCACGGGGTGGTCCTCAAGGCCGACGGCACCCGGGTGGAGCTCAGCGTGGGCGAACATCCTGACGACCCGGTCTTCACGGTTTTGGACCTCCTGCCGCATCTGGCCCGCAAGGTGCAGATGGACAAGAAGGTCTCCGAGGCCTTCGAGGGCGAGAAGCTCAATGTGCTGGTGGGCTCTCTGCCTTTGGGGGACAAGGACACCAAGGAGCGCTTCAAGCTGGCGCTGTTGAAATACCTGGAGGACACTTACGGCATTACCGAAGAGGACCTGGTGAGCGCCGAGCTGGAGGTGGTGCCTGCCGGTCCGGCCCGGGATGTGGGTTGGGACCGCAGCCTGGTGGCAGCTTACGGCCAGGACGACCGTTCCTGCGCCTACCCGGCCCTGGAGGCCATCCTGAACTTGAGCGAGCCGGAGCACACCTGCATGGCCCTCTTCTATGACAAGGAGGAGGTGGGGAGCGACGGCAACACCTCGGCCAAGAGCTGCCTGTTGGAGGAGCTGGTGGAGCAGCTCCTGGAGCGGGAAGGCTTAAGCCCGCTGTTGCGGCGCCGGGTGCTCATGGCCTCCCGGGCCATCTCCGCGGACGTCAACGGCGCTTTGGACCCTGACTACCCCGAGGTGCATGAAAAGCGGAACGCCGCCAAGCTGGGCTACGGCGTCTGCCTCACCAAATACACCGGCCACGGCGGCAAGTACATGGCCAACGACGCCCACGCCGAGTATCTGGCCTGGCTTCGGCGCATCTTCAACGAGGCCGGGGTCATCTGGCAGGCGGCCCACCTGGGCAAGGTGGACGAAGGGGGCGGCGGCACCATCGCCAAGTATTTGGCGGTGCACGGCCTGGAGATCATCGACTCCGGGCCGCCGGTCCTCTCCATGCATTCGCCTTTCGAGGTGGCCTCCAAGGCCGATTTATATATGACTTTCAAGGCCTTCCGGACCTTTTTCCAGGCGCCGGCCTGAGGCGGGTGTTTTTCTCTTCCTGGGAGCCGGTGTAGCGGTTATATTCATTTATGGGCAGGGGGGCCGGTAAGGCGCCGGTTCCTTCGACCTTCGCCTTCTTCAAAAAACTCCCTTATCAGCCCTCTTTATAGGGTGAGAGGGAGGCGAGGGGCTCCTCCCCTGGCCCCTGCTTGCGACAGCCAACAACCCGGATTGCATCATGGGCAAGTTTTTTACCCGGTTTAAATTCAAGGAGGCGGACCCCACCGGGGCCACCTGGGGGAATATCGCCAATTTTTACAGTCTCCTCCTCTTTCTCATCGCCATCCCCTTCGTGCTTATTGTGGCCCTGGTGTGGCTCACCGGCATTTTGGGCTTCAGCACCTGGATCTTCGCCGGCTTTGCGGTGCTCCTGGCCATTGCGGTGTATCGGGCCTGGCGGGGCTGGGAGAACTTCAAGCAGCGCATGGCCGCCCAATCCGGCGACTTCCAGGACCTCATGCGGGAGGCCGCCAGAAGCGGCAAGGACGTGGAGATTTCCCTCCTGAACGGTGTCCTGACCCTGCGCTATAAAGGGCGGGGGAACTGGCCCGAAGCCCTGCCGGGGGCCCGGCCGGAGCTCTTGGCCCTGGCGCCGCCGGACGAGGTGGTGGAGGCGGAAGAAGTGACGGTGGCCCCGGTCCCCCTCACCCCGGAGCGCATGCGCCAGGAGTTGGAGGGCTTTCTGCGTCTCAAAGAGGAAGGGGTCATCACCCCCGAGGAATTCGACCGCATCAAGGCGGGCCTGATGGAGCGCCTCAGCGCCTAGCAAAAAGCAAAAGGGGAGAGGGGGCCAGGGAGAAGAAACTCCCGCGGCCCATCTCCCCCAACCTCTTTTCCCACAACCCTACCGGGAGTCAGCGGCCAAAGACAAGAAGGGGGGTAAAGCCACTGCTCCCCAGCCTCCCCCTGCAAACCCCTGCCTCATGCCTCACTCGGCTCCTCCGGCCGGATCTCCTCCTTCCCCAGGGCGAAGGCCGGGCCGGCGGTGAGGGAGGTGGAATCCCAAAAGTCCCGGCGGTAGCGGTAGTAATCGTGCAGGCGTCCCAGGCAGTGGATGAGGCGGCTTAAGGCCTCGTCCCCCAGCCGGTCCAGGCAGGTCTGGAAAAAGACCAGGAAGGCCGCCGGCAGGTAAAACCCCTCCTTGCCCACGCTCCCCTGAAAATTCAGGCGCCAGGAGCCGTCCTGCATCTGGTAAAAGTCGGCCTGGTAGCGGCGCTCCGGCGCGGTGGGCGGCGCCGGCCCCAGGCTCACGGCCCCCAACGGCAGGCGGGGCCGTTTGGGCGGGCCTTCCTCCGTCAGCACCAAACCCCGCACCTGCTCGAGAAAATCCATGAGCTCCTTGGCCACCCGGGTCTCATTCTGTTCTGCCAGTTCAAAGAGAATCCGGGCATAGAGATAGAGGGCCAGGAGGATGGTGTCGCCCTCCTGATCCTGGCTGTTATACCAATACACCGCCGGGACAGCCAGATTGCCGGCATAGAAATCCACCCGCACGGTGGTCTTGTGAATGCCCCGGTCCCGGATGAAACGGGACAGCCAGCGTTTCAGCATAGACACCTTCAAGGTTGGGATGCCGGCGGTGCTTCCACCACCGCCAGGGTAAAGCCGTAGCCGGCTTCCGCCAGGTCAGGGGGCACGCCGTAAAACACCAGGGTGAAGGGGCGGCGCTCCTGGGGGGCCAGGATTGCCTCCCGGCCCCGGGGAGTCTGCAGCCGTCGGTCAATCTCCGCCGGGGCCAGCGTCAGGAGCTCCTTTTCCGTAAACGTAGCCCCGGCATAGGCGAGGCGCTGGGCCACCTCCCGATGCTGGGCGTCCAGCAGCGCCGCTTTCAGCTTCACCGGCCCCCGGGCCTTCTCCCCCTCGTTCACCACCTCTCCCGTGAGGACCAGGAGCCCCCCGGCCTGGGGGTGCACCAGGCGGCCGAAATTGGCCTCCCCCAATTCAATGCGGATCTCCCGGAGCTCCGCCGGCGTGGGCGGCGGTGTGGGCATCTTCAGCTCGACGGGGGAGGGCGGCGCTGCCACCGGCCCTGCGGCCCGCTTCTGGGTGAGAAGGGGGACAAGTCGCCAGGCGGCCACACCGGCCCCGGCCAGCACCAGGATAATGATGGCCGCCATCCACCAGCGCCGGTGG
Organism: Desulfobaccales bacterium; assembly: GCA_037481655.1. NCBI lineage: Bacteria > Pseudomonadati > Thermodesulfobacteriota > Desulfobaccia > Desulfobaccales > Desulfobaccales bacterium. The sequence continues at coordinate 118,870 of JBBFLF010000003.1, forward strand.
GCTCCCACCGGACTCGGCACCGCAGAAGGAGTCGACGCCGAGGGAGGGGAGGGCTCCTGCTGTGCCGGACCGGACAGAGATGCCTCCGGTGCCGGGATGACCGTCTGGGCTTCCGGGAGCGGCTCTAAGGGTGCCCCGGGCATCTCCTGAAGCTGCGGCTCCGGAGGCGACGGTTCGGGCGCAGGCGCCGGGGCCGGCTCCCCCGCCGGACGGTCCGGGTCGGGGCGCCGGATAACAAAGGTATGGCCGCAGCGGGAACAGCGTCCCTTGACGCTCTCCCCCCGGATCAGGCTCTCATCCAGCTCAAAGCGGGTGCCGCACTCTGGACAGGTGACCACCATGGACGCTGCTCGGGTATTGACGGGTTCCACTCCCCTCCCGCCCCGGAGGGAGCCGGAGCGCAGGCTGGACCCGGAGGCCGGGTGCCAAAGGAAAGGGGCCTCCTTCACCACCCCCTCAACCTCTCCGCCGGTTAAAGGGTGGGGCAGGGGAGTTTGACATGGGCCGAGGGAATCAGGCTCCGCCGCCCGCCTCTCACCGGTCTCAGATTAATCCCTGGTCCAGGCAATGTCAAACATTTCGCTGGAGAAGGGCCCCAGCGATTCCCCCGGTCACCGGCGCGGCGCCGGCATCCCTGGATGCTTTTCCGTTTACAGGCCCGGCGGAATCATTTATAAATGAAGGGATAGCAAGCAAGGAGACCAAAAGTCATGGCCGCCAGCAGACCCGGGGCGCCCCGGGGCATCCCGGATTGTTTAAAGAAACGACGCCTCTTGCACGATCAGGAGATCAGCCCGGACCTCTGCCGCCAACTGGGGGAGAAGTTCCTGGCTCTTGAGTGGTGGGAGGATGCCCTGGAGTTTTTCCAGAAGGGGCAGGTAAGCGAGGGCCTGGCCCGCCTCCGGGAGCTGGCGATTCACAGCGGCGACGCCCATCTTATGGGCCGCCTGGGAGAGACGGATCCGGCCGTCTGGCGGCAGGTGGCGGATGTCGCCCTGGCCCAGGGCAAGCTCCATTTCGCCCACCGGGCCCTCAAAGCCGCCGGGGACGACGAGGCCGCCGCGGCCGTGGCCGCCCGGCTCTGCGGGCCGCCCGCGGCCCAGGAGTGAGACATGACCGCCCGGGACTGCTACCGCATCCTCAAGGTCTCCCCCCGCTCCAGTTGGGAGGAGATCAAAAGCAGTTTCCGGGCCCGGGTATGGGAATGCCATCCGGATCGCCACCCCGGTGATCCCCAGGCTGCGGCCCGTTTCCGCCGCCTGATGGAGGCCTATGATTACTTAAGGCGCCGGCGACACCTGAGGCGGGCGGAGGCCGGCACCTTTTACCGCACCACCTCCCGGATGGCCGATGAGGCGCTGGAAGAGTTCTTCGGCATCTCCGCCCGGTCTCCCGTCAGCCGCTCCGCCGGCCCCGATTTCCGCTACGACCTGCGCATTTCTTTTCTCGCCGCCCTCAAAGGCGTGGAACAGACCATCGAAATCCCCCGCATTCACCCCTGCTACGCCTGTGACCGCAGCGGACGCCAGCCCGGCCCCCGGGAGGTCTGCCCGGACTGCCAGGGCAAGGGCCGCCGGCCCCTGGGTCCGGGGCTGCTCAGCAAGACCGGGCCCCTCTGCCGCCGCTGCCAGGGGCTGGGGGAGGTCCTGCCTCCGGACTGCCCGGTCTGTCAGGGCCTGGGATACCTGGTGCGACACCACCATGTGCGGGTCATCGTCCCCCCGGGCACTGAAGACGGCACCCGCCTGCGCTTTGAGGGCCAGGGCGGGGACGGCGTCTTTGACGGCCCCCCCGGCAACCTGGAGGTGGTCATCTCGGTGGAGCCCCATGAATTCTTCGCCCGCCGGGGTTTCGATCTCTATTGCCGGCTGCCGGTCTCCTTTGCCCAGGCTGCCTTGGGGGGCGCGGTGATGGTCCCCACCCTGGAGGGAGAGCGGCCCCTGTATCTGCCCCGGGGGACGCAGTCCGGACACCTTTTCCGCTTTGTAGGGGCCGGTCTCTCCCGGGGGCCGCACCGGCCGCCGGGGGATCAGATCATCGAGGTGGTGGTCACCACCCCGGAGAACCTTTCCCCGGCCCAGCGGCGTCTGTTGGAGGAATTTGTGGAGCTGGAGGGCCAAAGTCGGAGCCCCGCCGCCCATGAGTGAGTTCAGCCACCTGGACGAGCAGGGCCGCCTGCGCATGGTGGAGGTGGGGGACAAGCCCATTACCCGCCGGGAGGCCGCAGCCGCCTGCCGCCTCCGGGTGGGGCCCCGCATCTTCTCCCTGCTGCTGGCGGGGCAGCTCCCCAAGGGAGACGTCTGGGCGGCAGCCCGGCTGGCGGGCATCATGGCCGCCAAAAACACGGCCCAGCTCATCCCTTTGTGCCACCCCCTGCCGCTCACCGGTGTGGAGATCACCTTTGCGCCCCTGCCGGAGGAGGAGGCGGTGGCCATCACCGCCCGGGTGCGCACCGAAGCCCGCACCGGGGTGGAAATGGAGGCCCTCACCGCCTGTGCGGTGGCCGCCCTCACCGTGTATGATATGTGCAAGGCGGTGGACAAGGGTATGATCATTGAGAATCTCCGCCTGCTGGAGAAAAGCGGCGGCAGAAGCGGTACATATCAGGCAGACACGGAGTCCGGCTCAGGTCCATGAACAGCAAAGAACTGGAATATTTTAGGACCGTGCTCCATGAGCACCTGGAAGACCTCCTGGGCAAGGCCGACACCACAAGAAGCGGCATGACGGGTGACGGCGCCGCTCCCCTCCCTGACCCCACAGACCGGGCCGCCTTGGAAACGGACCGCAATTTCACCCTGCGCATCCGGGACCGGGAACGCAAGCTCATCTTAAAGATCCGGGAAGCCCTGGAGCGCATCGACGAAGGCACTTACGGCATCTGCGAAATCTGCGGCGGCGAGATCTCCCTGAAGCGCCTCAAGGCCCGCCCGGTGACCACCATGTGCATCCAGTGCAAGTCCCGCATGGAGGCCCTGGAGCGTTCCCGGCGGCAATGATGTCTTTCTCCCGGCCCTGATCGGCTGACGCGGGCGGCGGGAAGCCCCCGGCCGCTGTCTGTCCGTCCCCCATGCACCCGCCACTCGACCCCACTGACTACACCCTGCCGGAACTGGAGGAGATGCTGGCCCACTGGGGTCACCCGCGCTTTCGGGCCCGCCAGCTCCTCAAGTGGGTCTATAAAGGCACCACCGATTGGGCCCTCATGACCGACCTGGCCAAGGGCCTCCGGCAGGAGCTGGCGGAACAGCTCACCCTCACCGGCCCCGCCCTGGAACTGGTCCAGGAGTCCCACGACGGCACCCGCAAATTCCGCTGGCGCCTCCTGGACGGCGAGGCCATCGAATCCGTCCTCATCCCCGAAGGCGATCACTATACCCTGTGCCTCTCTTCCCAGGCCGGTTGCGCCATGGGTTGCCGCTTCTGCCTCACCGCCCTGGGGGGCTTCCGGCGGAACCTCACCCCCGGGGAGGTCGTCCGCCAGGTGCTGGCGGTGCGCACCCAGCTCTCCGGGGACCTCCCCCTCACCAACCTGGTGTTCATGGGCATGGGAGAACCTCTGGCCAATTTCGCCGCGGTGGTCAAGGCCATCCGCATCCTCCAGGCGCCCTGGGGGCTCAACTTCTCCCGCCGCCGGGTGACGGTCTCCACCGTGGGGCTGGCCCCCCTGATCCCCCGCCTGGGGGAGGAGGTGCCGGTGAACCTCACCGTCTCCTTAAACGCGGTGGACGACGCCACCCGAAGCGCCCTGATGCCGGTGAACGACCGCTATCCGTTGAAGGAAGTGCTGGCGGCCTGCCGCCGCTTCCCCTTGCCGCCGCATCGGCGCATCACCTTCGCCTACGTGCTCCTGCACGGGGTCAACGATTCTCCCGCCGAGGCCCGGGAGCTGGTGCGGCTGCTCAAGGGCTTTCGGGCCAAGGTCAACCTCATCCCCTTCAACCCGCACCCCCGACTCCCCTTTGAAGCCCCCCGGCCGGAGCGGGTGGCGGCCTTTCAGGAGATCATCCACCGGGCCCATCTGCCCGTTTTCATCCGGGAGAGCCGGGGCGCAGACATCGCCGCGGCCTGCGGCCAGCTGGCGGTGGAGCCGGTGTGAGAAGAGGCGTGGGGTCGCATACCACGTCTGCCCTTTCCCCTTGGCATTCCTGGCGGAAGCAGGTATGTAGAGACAAGCGGCTGTTGGAGGAATGAAAGGGCCAGGGGCTGACACCCGGCCCCACCGGAGAAAGATTTCCCAAGGAGACGCACAATGCCGGTCAAGGATTGGATGAGCAGAAAGCTGATCGTCGTGGATGCCGAGGCCTCCATCATGCAGGCCTCCAAGCTCATGAAGCAGCATGGCATTCAACACCTGCCGGTCCTGAAGGACGGACGCCTGGCCGGCATCATCTCCGACCGGGACCTCAAGGAGGCCTCCCCCTCCAAGGCCACCGCCCTGGACATCCATGAGCTCTATTACCTGTTGGACACCATCCCGGTGAAGACGGTGATGCCCCGCCAGCTCTACACCATCAGCCCCCAGGCCACCCTGGAGAAGGCCGCCGCGGTGATGCTGAAACACAACATCTCCGCCCTGCCGGTGGTGGACGACCAGGGGCATCTGGAGGGCATCATCACCAAAGGCGACATCTTCCGGGCCTTCGTGGCCATCAGCGGCATCAACCAGGCGGAGCTGGCCATGGGCTTCGCCCTGGAGGACCGCCCCGGCTCCATCAAGGAGGTCACGGACGTCATCCGGGCCCACGGCGGCCGCATCGCCAGCATCCTCACCGGCTACGAGAACGCCCCGGAGGGCTGGCGCTTCGTCTTCATCCGGGCCCGGGACATCAACGACGAAGCCGCCCTGGAAGCCGAACTCCGGGAGCGCTTCAAGGTTATCTACTTCCTGCACGACAAGGTGGACTGAGGGCCTGCAGAGAGATTTTGGGAGAGGGGGCCAGGGATCAACGACCCCTGCCCCCTCTCCCAAACCCACTCCCCCAACCCCTTGTAGGGGTTAAAAGGGGAGGTAAATGCGAGGGCTACTCAACCCCCCGGCCCTCACTCACCCACAATATCGGGACCTGACACGCTTATGACCATGGAATCCGATGCTCTGGCTTATCGGCGGCGTTACCGCGGTCTCATCGGGGTGAAAAGCAAGATGCCCATCCGGGACCGCTCGGTCTTAAGCCGCATCTACACCCCCGGGGTGGGCGCGGTGTGCCGGGAGATTGATAAAGACCCCCTGACCTCCTACCAGCTCACCTGCCGGGGCAACTCCATCGCCCTCATCTCCGATGGCAGCGCCACTTACGAATTCGGCAACGTGGGCGCCTTGGCGGTCCTCCCCAAGCTGGAGGCCAAAAGCGTTCTGTTCAAGACCTTCGCCAACGTGGACGCGGTGCCCATCGCCCTGAACACCCAGGACCCGTACGAGATCATCGAGATCCTGCGCTGCCTGGCCCCCACCTTCGGGGGCCTGTGCCTGGAGAGCATCGCCGCGCCCAAGTGCTTCACGGTGGAAAACCGCATCCGCCGGGCCGTCCGGGTGTCGGTCCTGCACCATGAGTTCCACGCCGCCGGCATCATCGTGCTGGCCGCCCTGTGGAACGCCCTCAAGGTGGTGGGGAAAAGGGTGGAGGAGGTGCGCATCGTCATCGCCGGCGCCGGCGCCTCCGGCATCGGCGTGGCCCAGGGACTCCTGGTCTCCGGGGTGGACAACATCGTGCTCTGCGACCGTTACGGCGCCATCCACACCTACCGCACCGAGGGCATGAACTTCGCCAAAAGCGAGATCTCCCGCCTGGTGCGGCCCCGGCACCTGAAAGGCCCCTTGTCCGAAGTCATCAAGGGCGCGGACGTCTTCATCGGTCTGTCCACCAAAAACATCCTCACCCGGGAGATGGTGGCTTCCATGGCGCCGGACCCCATCGTCTTCGCCTTGGCCCTGCCGGAGCCGGAGATCAGCGAGGCCGAGGCCAAGGCCGGCGGCGCCGCGGTGGTGGCCACCGGGCTGGCGGAAAGCGAAAACCAGATCCGCTCCTCCCTGGTCACCCCCGGCATCTTCCGGGGCTGCCTGGACGTGGGCGCGGAGCGCTTCAACATTGAGATGTACCTGGCCGCGGCCCGGGCCTTGGCGGGCATGATTCCGGAAGAAAAGCTCTCGGCCACCAACATCATCCCCCGGCAGATGGACTGGCACATCTCCCCGGTGGTAGCCGAAGCGGTGGCCCGGGCGGCTCAGGCCTCGGGAGTGGCCAAGATCGGCCCCGAGGTCATGCCCCCGGAGCGGGTATATGAGCGCACCGAGCGCTACATCTACGAAGGCGAGCTGGCTTGGCTCCCCCAGGAGGGCCAGGATTACGGCCAGCTCTCCATCGAGGAGGAGGCCCTGGAAGTGCACCGCCGCTACCAGGGGGTGATCCAGGTGTATGCCAAGGTGCCCATCAAGGATGAGGTCATCTACGGGCGTTTATATGCTCCTCCGGCGGTGGCCGAGGTGGTCCAGAAGATCCTGGCCGACCCCATGGCGGCCTACGATTTCACCGCCAAAAGCAACCTGGTGGCCATCGTCAGCGACGGCAGCGCGGTCCTGGGTCTGGGCAACCTGGGCCCCCGGGCGGCCCTGCCGGTGATGGAAGGCAAAGCGGTGCTCTTCAAGACCTTTGGCGGGGTGGAGGCCTTTCCCTTGTGCGTCGGCACCCAGGAACCGGATCTCCTGGTCCGGCTGGTGGAAGTCATCGCTCCGGCCTTCGGTGGCATCAACCTGGAGGACATCTCCAGCCCCCGCTGCTTCGACATCGAACGCCGCCTCCGGGAGAGCCTGGACATCCCCGTCTTTCACGACGACCAGCACGGCACCGCCATCGTCACCCTGGCGGGGCTGATCAACGCCCTGAAGCTGGTGGACCGCCGGCTCGAGGAGGTGAAGATCGTCTTCAACGGCGCCGGGGCCAGCGCCATTGCCACCGCCCGCCTGCTCATGAAGGCCGGGGCGCAGAATATCATCGTCTGCGACACCAAGGGCGCCATCTACCGGGGCCGGGGAGTGGGCATGAACGCCATCAAAGAGGAGCTGGCCGCCCTCACCAACCCGGAGCGCCTGAAAGGCTCCCTGGCCGACGTCCTTGCGGGGGCCGAGGTCTTCATCGGCCTCTCCGGCCCCAAGGCCCTCACCCAGGAGATGGTGCGGGCCATGGCGCCCAACCCCATCGTCTTTGCCATGGCCAACCCGGAGCCGGAGATCTTCCCCGAGGAGGCCAAGGCCGCGGGCGCCGCGGTGGTGGCCACCGGCCGCTCCGATTTCCCCAACCAGGTGAACAACTGCCTGGCCTTTCCCGGCATCTTCCGGGGCGCTCTGGACGTGAGGGCCCGCACCATCAACGATGAGATGAACATGGCCGCGGCCCACGCCATCGCCGCCCTGGTGGGAAACGACCTGGAGCCGGGCTACATCCTTCCCAGCGCCATGGACTTCCGGGTGCCCCCCGTGGTGGCCGAAGCCACCGCCCGGGCCGCCATGGAGACCGGCGTGGCCCGCCTCACCCTTGACCCCGCCCGGGTGGCCCGCCACACCCGGGAATTCATTTACGACGAGCGGCTGTCCCTGTTGTGAGCCTTGCGGGGAGGGGGCTAAGGGCCATAGGCCCTTACCCCCTCCTTGCGCCCCTCCCCCAATCCCATGTAAGGGGTTGGGGAAGGGGGTGTGGGGGAAGGGGCAGGGGTTCTCAACCCCTGGCCCCTTCCCCCACTTTACTCTGCCCGGCGACGGAGGGTGGAGAGGAAAAACAGGCAGGAGAGCAAGACCACGATGGTGGCCCCGGAGGGCCAGTCCAGCCAGGCCGAGGCCATCAGGCCCCCCAGGGTGGCCCCTACTGCGCTTCCCAGGGAGAGAATCATCATGGGCCTGAGGTGCCCCGCCAGATTGCGGGCCGTGGCCCCGGGGATGACCAGAAGCGCACTCACCAAAATAATGCCCACCAGATAGATGGCCACAATGATGGCCAGGCTCAAAAGCACCAGAAACAGGGCCCGCAGGAAAGTCACCGGCACCCCGCTCACCCAGGCCATCTCCTCATCAAAGCTGATGAAGACATACTCCTTATAGAAAAAGAAGAGCACCGCCAGCACCAGCGCCGCCACGGCCACAATCTGCACCACCTGGCGCTCGCCGATGGCCAGGATGTTCCCGAAGAGAAAACCGAAGACATCCACGTTGTAGGTGCGGGAGAGGTGCAGGAACAGAACCCCCAGGGCCATGGCGGCGGCAAAAAAGATGCCGATGGCCGCGTCCTCCTCGATATGCCCCCGCTTTTGGGCCCACTCAATGGCTAAAGCCACCCCGGCGGAAAAGATGATGCCGGTCCACAGGGGGTCAATCCCCAAAAGAAACCCCAGGGCCACCCCCCCGAAGGCGGAGTGGGAAATGCCCACGCCGATGAAGGCCAGGCGCCTTAAGATCACAAAGACGGAGAGGCAGCCGCAGAGCACTGCCAACACCAGCCCCGCCGCCAGGGCCCGCTGCCAGAAGCCCATTGCCAAAAGCTCAGTCATCCCGGCGCACCACCCGATGGGGGATCTCCCCGTGGAAAAGATACTCCACGCTGCAGCCGAAGGTGCTCTCCAGGGCCAGGCGGCCGATGGGCGGGGGCTCGTGCACGTGCAGGCGGCGGTTGAGGCAGACCACCTCCTCCACATGTCGGGCCACCGCGCCGATGTCATGGGAGACCACCAGCACCGTGAGGTCCAGCTCCACCTTCAGCTGATGCAGCATCTCAAAAAGATCATCCTGGGCGCAGGCATCTAAAGAGATGGTGGGTTCGTCCATCACCAGCAGGCGGGGCTCCACCACCAGGGCCCGGGCGATGAAGACCCGCTGCTGCTCGCCGCCGGACAGGGCGCCGATGGGCCGGTCCGCCAGGTGTTCGATATGGAGGCGCCTCAGTTGCGCCAGGGCCGCCTCCCGGTCCTGGGGGCCGGGGCGCCTCCCCAAGCCGATGCGGCCATAGCGGCCCATGAGCACCACATCCAGCACCGTCACCGGAAAATGGGGCTGATGCAGGGGTTTTTGGGGCAGATAGCCAAGGAGCTGCCCCTGTTTGCGCAGCCGGGCCGGCGGCTCCCCGAAGACGGAGACCTCCCCCCGGGTCGGGGAAATAAGCCCCAGGATGACCTTGAGGAGGGTGCTCTTGCCGGCGCCGTTGGGGCCGATGATCCCCACGTAGCGGCCCGGCGGGATGGTGAGGGTGATGTCCTCCAGAACCGGCCGCTGGTGGTAGGTCACCCACACATGGGTAAGTTGGATCGCAGGCACGTCCGTCATTGCATGGCCTGCTGCATCACCGCCAGGTTGTGGCGCATGAGCTTGAGGTAGTCGCTGCCGTACGGGGGGCGCCCTCCCAGAGGGTCCAGGATGAGGACCTTCACTCCCGCTTCCCGGGCCAACACCTCCGCCGCCCGGGGACTGAGCTGGGGTTCGGCAAACACGGCCTGGACCTGGAATTTGCGGATATTATTGATCAGCTTCCTTAGAAGTCCCGGGGTGGGCTCCCGGCCGGGCGCGGCCTCGATCACCCCCACCTCCTTCAAGCCGTAGCGCCGGGCGAAATAGCTGAAGGCCGGGTGAAAGGAGACGAATTCCCGAATCCGGAAAGTGGCGGTGGCCGCAATAATCTCTTGATGCAAAGCCTCCAACTCCGCCAGGTAGCGGGCCAGGTTGGCCTCATACAGCTCCCGGTGCTCCGGGTCCGCCGCCATGAGGGCTGCGGCCAGACGGCGGCAGATGTCCTGGGCAATGACCGGGTCCAGCCAGATGTGGGGGTTGCCCTGGTCATGGCGGTGGCCGCCCCTCTCCGCCTCCTGCCCTAGGTGTTGGTCATGGTCAGGGTGGGGCACCTCCGCCAGGAGGGGGATGCCGGCGGTGGCCTGCACCACCTGGGGCCCTCCTTCCCCGCGCCGGGCCAGCAGCCGCTCCACCCAGGGGTCCAAACCCGCGCCCACATAGGCCAGCACCCGGGCCCTGGCTGCCTGGGCCACCGCCGCCGGGGAGGGTTCATAGACATGGGGGCTGGCCCCCGGCGGGATGAGGACCGTTACCTCCACCCGCTCGCCCCCCAGCTTCTCCAGAAAATCCCCCAAAGGCAGGATGCTGGCGGCGACGGGTATCCGGTCCGCAGCCTGGGCGGGGGGAAGGCACTCCGTGCCAGTGGCCAGGATCAGCCCCAGAAATGCCAGGATTATCCACCCCATCCACTGGTGGCCCGCACTCAGTCGCACTTCTTTATGGGCCTGCCCCTGATTCTTTATGCAACTCATTCTCATCTCCCCGCCCTGCGGCATTCCCGGCACACACCCGCCACCCGGATCTCCAGGCGGTCGGCCCGGTGCCCCAGGGGTCCTCTCAATAATGACCAGACCTCCTCCAGGGATACGGGCTCCAGGCACTGAACGACGCCACACCGGTCGCACTGAAAATGGGGGTGCGGCGGTTGATGCAGAGCCAATTCAAAGTGCGCCGCCTTTCCCTGAGCCGCCACCCGGCGCACCAGCCCCCGGCAGGTGAACTCCTCCAGGAGACGGTACACCGTCACCTTGTTGACCCGGCGGGTGAGACGGATCTGTTGAAGGAGTTCCCCGGCGGTCAGGGCCCGGCCGGCCGCAGCCAAGGCCTCCAGGAGCGCCAGCCGCAGGCCCGTGGGCCGGAGGCCCAGCTCCCTGAGCTTTCGGGGGAAATCCCAGCTCTCCACCATGACATCATCATACCATTTATAAACTCAGTTGCAATTTTTAGCTCCGAAAAGCCTCAAATTGACAGCCTCCCCTGGCGGCACGTAAAATGAAACTATCAGCGGGCCCCGGGGCCAGAGGCAAGGCGCTGGTCCTTTCCCGGCCTCCTTCGGTCAGACTTGACCGAGGCCGGAAAGGGGATGGAGGCGGTACCGTAGTGCCGGTTACGCAAGGGGCGCCGCGTCCTCCATCTCACAACCGGGGCCGCCCTGGATTGGGCCGGATCAGGTTTCACGGCCAGCAGGACGGGGTCGCCCGGGGTGCCTGCCCGCCTCAGGAAGCGCCGCGCCGATCCCGGACGCCAAATCCCCGGAGGGATGGCCGAGTGGTTTAAGGCGGCGGTCTTGAAAACCGCTGACCGCAAGGTCCGGGGGTTCGAATCCCTCTCCCTCCGCCACTTTGGGTCAATAAAAGGGCCGGCAATTTCCGGTCCCTATCCCCACAAGCCCCGGGCACGCCCGGGGACAGTCATTTTCAGGTCTGCCTCGCTTCTTTCCCGCAGGGGAGCCTCCCCGTCAACGCCTCCGGGGCCACTCCCCTCATCAGGGGACCTTCAGGGCTGATAAACGATTAAGAGCAGGCTGATGGCCCGCGGGTGAGAGAGAATTTCCCTTTGATTTTGGCCAGATGGATGATGGGGGCAACTGGGTCCAGGCTCGGCAAGGTTCTTCGGCGCTATACCTAAGCGGCTGGGCGGGGGGAACAATTGAGGGGGAAAATAATCAAACCGCATGGGGACCGAAAGGGTTTCCCTGCGGTTTTCCTAAGACCTTGAGGGGAGGAAACGGAATGCTTTCAGTTGGCGGGCGATGGGCGACTCGAACGCCCGACCTTTGGTTCCGGAGACCAACGCTCTATCCACCTGAGCTAATCGCCCGCTACCTTATATATTAACGCACCCCGCCTAGGCTGTCAATTCTCAAACGCGCTGCCGGGGCCTGCGAGGGAGGGACCGGTCAGGGACGGACTCCCGCAATACGGCAGCCCCGCTTTCCGGCTCACGCCCCGCGGCTCTTCCTTACCAAACCCGCACTGGCAGCCAGCAGTGGCGGCTCACCGGCGCGCTCTCCCCTTGAGCCAGCCACAGGGTTCCCTCAGGCGGGGAAAACACCGCGGAGACCACCGTGCCGGGGTTGGCCACCTGGGGATCCGCCAAGATTTTCATGAGGTCCTGGGGCATGAGGAGCTTCCCCTCCGCCAGCTCCCGGAGGCGCCGGTCCCGGGCCAGGCTGTAAGCCTCACTGAAATGCTCGGGGGACAGAGGGGAGCCGGGCGGCCGCCGGGGAAAGCGGCCTTTCAGATTGGCCATCTCCGGGGCCTGGAAATGATTGGTGGCGGTGAGGAGCCCCGCCAGCGGCCGGCGGCAGGCCCAGGCCCCGGGGGCCAACTCCAGGACCAGGGCGCCCGAGGCATCGGCCACCAGCACGTTGTTGCCGATGGTGGCAGGGAGGGCCAGGAGCTCCCGGGCGGCGGCCGTGAGGCTTTCGCCCCGCTCCAGGGCCAGGCGGAAGCGCAGGGCCGCCGGCACCCCCCGGAAAGTGGCCCGGCGGCACACCGCAGTGAGCTGGCATAATACCACCCCCCGCCGGTTCATGCCCGTGCAGACCCCCACATAACCCGGCCAGGCCACCGACAGGAAGGGCACACCGCCTTCCGGGGTCACCAGGAACACCCGCTGCTGCCGGACCAGCACGTCAATGAACAGGGGATAATCCAGGTTGCGGCCCACCAGCACTCCCCCGGTGGCGCTGCGGGGGGGAGTCACCGCCACCGCGGAGCAGCGGGGCAGGGCGTTGGCCACATCGTCCAGGACATTGATGAGGAGCACGCTGGCCAGATCCAGGTCGGCGGCGGCGGCCAGGGCCCGCATCTCCTCTTTCAGGGCGGGGGGCACCTGAGGCCAGAAGCGGCCGCCCAGGACATAGAACAGAAGCGCCAGGGGCCAAGCGGCCACCAGATACCCGGCCCGGAGGAGAAAGCGGAAAAAGGCCCGGCGCAGCAGGCGGATCTCCCGGGGAAAGAGGAGGCCATGGCGGCGGCCAAGATCGGCGGGGCTGCCGGTGAGAGGGATGGGGGTGAAATCCGGCAGAGAAGACATATTCAGCACAATATTGCCGCCGCTCAGGCAGTGAAAGGCGTGACGGCTTGGCCAATTTCCCCTTTAAAAGAGAGATTCCCGCCCGCGGTGGACTTGATGGAAATCCCAGGATCAATCAAGCCGCCGAAAGCGGCGGGATTTTACCGTCGCTCCGAAAAAAATTATAAAAATTGAGCAATAACCTATTGCAATATCTATTAATTATACCTAAAAAACTTTCTTAATTCTAAGGGCGACCTCCACGTCACGGAATTCGGGGACAGATTCTGAACAACCTGAGACCCTTTTCGGAGAAAGCAGCCGGAATATAAGAAACTTTCTCAAAAATAATTTCTTACCATTTGAAATAACGAAGAAATTTTCTCAAAGGTGGCGGTTTGCCCGGGGCCTGCCCTGGGAGAAGGTCAAAAAGAGGGAACTTGCTCCCCTGGGGATACCGGGTGAGCCCCGCCCTTTGGCACTCCCTCAAAAGATGCGTGAGGGTTTTGTCCCCGTCGGTCTCTCCGGCCTCCCAAACCCTTCCGCCCTCGAGGGTCAGGACCTGCCTAGATAGTGGAAGGCTGCCTGACATGGCCCGGCCCGCTTTTCCTCATTTCACCAGCCGCGGCCACCGCCGCCACCCCCGCCGCCGCCGGAAAAGCCCCCGCCGCCGCTCCCGGAACTGGAGCCCGGGGGAGAAGCCGCGGCGGCAATGGCGCCGGTGAGGGCACCTCCCAGGTTGCCGGTAAAGGTGGACAGGCGAGCGGGGCTCCAGTCGGGGCCCTGATACCATCGGGGTTCATACGGTCGGCCTTGCCGCTCCGCCGCGGCCAACACTTCGGTGAATTGGGCCGCCCAATCGTTCTCCACCTCCAGGGCCAAGGCATAGGGCAGGTATTTTTCAAAGAGTTCCGGAGTCTTGTCCGGCGGGTTAAGCACCTGCAGGCGCTCCGCTTCCGCCACCGTGAGGAACATCCGGAAGCCCTCGATCTGATCCAACAGCCGGCGGCCCTGCAAGGTGGGGGCCTTCAGGAGGTGGACAAACAGGGCGTTGGCGCCGGCCAGGCCCACAAAGAGGAGGGCGCCGATGGTGGACAGGGACTGGGCCAAGAGATAGAGGCCCAAAAAGAGAAAGGCGAAAAAGGGCAGGAAGAACAGGGTGCGGCCCAGGGCGGCGACTAGGTTGCTTAGACGGCGGGAACCTCGGAAGCGTCGCCAGCCCTGCCAGGCGTTGTACCCCAGAAAAAAGCAACCTGCACTCCAACCGGTGAGCCACAGGGCGGGGAAGGCCGCCTCCAGGCCCTCGGGGGAGGTGAGGACCATGGCCGCCACCACGAGGAGGGTAAGGAGGCCGCCGGGAAGGAGATAGGGGTAGTTGGTGTTGAAATAGACCCGATTGAGTTCGCCGTCCAGGGCCGCCTTCAGGGTCTCCCGGGCCTCCCGGAGCTCAGGCCGAGGGGCCTCCCCCAGGCGGACCTCACCGGCAGGCCCGAAAAGCCGGGAGAGAAACCGCGCCTCGGCCCGGGGGATTTGGGTGCTCCCTTGGCGGCGGGTCAAAAGATAGGTGCCGTTGTCCTGCCGGATGAGGAGATGCCCCTTGACGGCCAGGTCCACCACCGCCGCGGCCAGGGCCCGGTCATCGAAGCCCATGCGGGTGAGCACCCGCACCGCCGCCGGGGAAAAGCCGGCAGGCGGCGCAAAGAGAGGGATGATGGGGCCTGGCTCCGGGTCCCGGCCCACCCGCCGCCAGACCAGCACATAATAGCCCAGCAGCAGCAGAAATCCGGCCAGTCCCACCAGGGTGCTCAGATGGTCCCGGAAAAAGAATCTGGTCCGGGCGGCAGGAGAGGGCGGGGTGACAAACCCCTTGGGCCAGGCCACCGCGATGGTGAAGCCCTCCTTGGGAGCCAGCGGCCGGGTGGTGGTGAAGACCGGCCGGCCGGCATCATCCAGGCGCAGGCGGTAGGCCTGCTCCTGGGAACCGTAGGGGCCGGTATAGGCGGCGCTTTGCAGGACCCTGGCCCCCGGCGGCAACTCCACCACCGCTTCAGCCGTGAGGATGGGAAAGACCCAGCCGTGGCCGGTGACGTTCCAATAGAGTTCGTCAAATTCCGGGAAGAATCCCAGCTGGCGGGTGGTGCGGTAACGGAGGGTATAGGTGTAAGTTCCCGGGGGGAGAAAGACGTCTTTATGGCCAATATATACATGCACGCCGTTGGCCACGGATTTGAGGTGATAGGGCTCCGGGCGGCCGTCCCTCAGCACTTCCCGGACCTCGAAATCCACCGTCACGGGGTTGCCGAAGCGGTCCCGGTAGCGGGTGGGAAACTCCCGGACGATCCCTCGGCGGATCTCCCGGCCGGCGGTCTTAACCCGGATGGTCTCGGTGACCTCCAGGGAGGCATCGGGCTTCACCGCCAGGTAACTGTGAAAGGAGAGGATGCTCTCCTCGGCGGCGGGGCAGACGGCGGCCGGCGCCACCAGAAGGGCCAGGAGGACAAGCAGGGCCGGCAAGGAGGACAGCCGCAGGCGCACCTGCCACCATCTCACGGGAAACTCACCCGAGGCACGGCCCGCTCGGCGGCGTCCTCGATTTCAAAATATTCCGCCGTCTCAAACCCGAAGGCCCGGGCCACCAGATTGCTGGGGAAGGATTCGATGAGGATGTTGAGGTTGCGGGCGGCGCCGTTGTAATAGCGCCGGGCCAGCTGGAGCTGCTCCTCGATGTCCGCCAGGGTTTTTTGCAGGTCCTGGAAGTTGGCGGAGGCCTTGAGGTCCGGGTAGTTTTCCGCCACCGCAAAGAGAGTGCGCAGGGCGGAGGTGAGGAGCCCCTCGGCCTGGGCCTTGTCGGCCACCGTCCCGGCCTGGAGGGACCGGGTCCTAAGCTCCGTGACCTTCTCCAGCACCCCACGCTCGTGCTGCATGTAGCCCTTCACTGTCTCCACCAGGTTGGGGATGAGGTCGGCCCGGCGCTTGAGCTGCACGTCAATGCCGCTCCAGGCCTCCCGCACCAGGTTGCGGTTTTTCACCAGGCGGTTGTAGATGGCCACCACGCTCAGGGCCGCCACCAAGGCCAGTCCCAGGATGAAAAGGAGTGCGATCATAGCTCACCATGCAGGGCGATAAGGTGCTGACATATGTGCCACCCGGTTTCTGATTTATATCGGCAGGGGCATCTTTGGGGTGAAGCGGGATACCGCTGCTTTTTCCTGGGAAGCATCTTGGGAGGCATTATAGGAAAGAAATGCGGGCGGAACAAGGAGAGGACAAGGTGTTCGGGCCTGTGGGCGCCCAGACGGGTGTTTTGGGGAGGTAGCAGCCGTTGGCTGATCTTCCAAACCCCGAAGGGAGAGGGGCACAGCATGCCCCTCCCCTGTGGGGTATTACTTAGCCGAGGATGGCCTTGAGGTCTTCCTCGGGGGTGGTGATGGGTTTGAGATCGAAGTTTTTCACCAGGACGTCCAGGACGTTGGGGGTGACAAAGGCCGGCAGGCTGGGTCCCAGGCGGATGTTCTTGATGCCCAGATAGAGCAGGGTAAGGAGGATGGCCACCGCCTTCTGCTCATACCAGGAGAGCACCAAGGACAGGGGCAGCTTGTTTACCTCGGTGCCGAAGGCCTGGGCCAGGGCCACGGCGATCTGGATGGCGGAGTAGGCGTCGTTGCACTGGCCCACATCCAGAAGCCGCGGGATGCCGCCGATCTCTCCCAGGGGCAGGTCGAAGAAGCGGAACTTGCCGCAGGCCAAGGTCAGGATGACGCAGTCCTGAGGCACCTTTTTGACAAACTCGGTGTAGTAACTGCGGCCGGGCTTGGCGCCGTCGCAGCCGCCCACCAGGAAGAAGTGGCGGATGGCGCCGGATTTCACCGCCTCGATGACCTTGTCCGCCACCCCCAGGACGGTGTTGCGGGCGAAGCCCACCATGACGTAGCGGTCGTTGGCGTCCTCGGGGAAGCCGGGAAGCTCCAGGGCTTTTTCAATCACCGGCCCGAAGTTGAGGTCCGGGATGTGCTTGATGCCCGGCCAGCCCACCAGGCCCCGGGTGAAGATGCGGTCGGCGTAGGAGGCCTGGGGCCGCTGGATGCAGTTGGTGGTCATGACGATGGGCCCGGGGAACTGGGGAAACTCCTTGATCTGGTTCTGCCAGGCAGTGCCGAAGTGGCCGTAAAAATGGGGGTATTTCTTCAGGCCGGGATAACCGTGGCAGGGGAGCATCTCGCCGTGAGTATAAACGTAAATCCCCTTGCCCTCGCTCTGCTTGAGGATCTCCTCCATATCCAGCAGGTCATGCCCGGAGACCAAAATGGCCTTGCCCGCCTTGTGGCCCAGAGGCACCTTGGTGGGCACCGGGTGGCCGTAGCGGCCGGTGTTGCCGGCGTCCAGCAGCTCCATGGCCCGGAGGTTGATCTCGCCGCATTTGAGCACCAGGTTCAGGAGCTCCTGCAGGCCCAAGTTGGGGTCCGGCAGAGCGGCAAAGGCCTCATGGACAAAGGCGTAGACCTTGTCATCCTCCTGACCCAGGATCTGGGCATGGTCGGCGTAGGCGCACACCCCCTTGACCCCGAAGAGAAGCACATGCTTCAGGGAGAGGAGGTCCGGGCTGGCGGCCGGATAGGATTTGAGGCCCACCGCCTCGGCTTGGGCGAGCATCCCCTCCTTGGTCTTCTCCGGCTGGAAGACCGCGGGGCCGCTCCAGTCGCTCTTCCCGCCGGCATCCTTCACCTTCTCCTTGAGACGCTCCCGTAGTTCCACCGCCCGGTTGATCCAGGTGACGAAGCGCTCCGGGTCAAAATCCACGTTGGTGAGGGTGGCAAAGCTGGCCTCGCAGGTGAAGACGTTCACTTCCCGGTCGCTGACCCCCACCTGACGGCCGGCCACCGCCACCTGGGCCAGGCCCTGAAGGGCGTAGACCAAGAGATCTTGCAGGGCGGCCACTTCCGGGTCCTTGCCGCAGACTCCCAACACGGTGCAGGCCTCGCCTTTGGCGGCCTGTTCACATTGGTAACAAAACATGGCGATCCTCCTTGAGGTATGGGATTTCCCGGCTTAAGGCAGGCGGGATGGTCCCCGGGGGTTCAGCGTGGGAGAGAGCTCCTGTGGGCTGCCCCCAATGTAAGTCTTGTTTATGAAGTTATCCAGGCTGAGGGAGGGAATCCTTGACTTAAGGCAAAGGCGGAAATTTTCCGGACACTTTTCCCCTTGGGTGGAGAAAAAGGACCTGGCAGCCGATGAAAAAAGAGAGATGAGCACCGGGAAACGAAGAGGCACAGGCACGGCCAGGCTGATGGCCCTGCTCCTGCTCTGCTTACTGGGAAGCGGCGCCCTCGTTGGCGCCCGCGCCTCGGAGAGCACCCCTGCCGCGATGACGGAAGCGCAGCTCTTCAGCCGGGAGTTTCGCGAGAAGGGCGCCCTGCGCTTTTACGATGCCACCGAGGAGGAGCTCCGGCTGGGCCGCTTTGAGGCGGCGTTTTTGCGTTACCGCTTTCTCAAGGCCAGGGTGGGGGGTGATCCGGCCTACCTGCCGCTGACCGCCATGGTGGATCACCGCCTGCGCTTCCTGGCCGGGCAGATGGGTCTTACAGGCCAGGAAGTGCCGCCCCTGCGGGTCACCCGCCCCCGCCTCTCCCCCGCCGCCCCGCAGGCCGTCAAGGACTCAGGCCCTGCCAAAGACGCCAAGCCGCAAAAGGCCCAGGCAGCTCCGGCCGCGGCGCCGGAGTCTGCCGCTTCCCCGCCGCCGGCTCCGGCCGCGGGCCCGCGTACCGCCGCACCCCCGGCCTCCGGGCCTCCGGCGTTGGACGCCGCTCCCGCGGCGGCCCCGGAGCAGCAGAAACCCTCCGGCCCCGAGCTGGCCGACCAGAAACCCGGGCCGGAGCCTCCCGCTCCCTCGACCAGCCGGTGGCAGCGCCTGAAAGCGCGCCTGTTCTTCTGGCGCAAGTAGCCCCTAAGGTGATGACCAGGGGGCAGGGAGAGGGGATGAAAGGGGATGACTTCGCGGTGAGGGCTTTGGAGCAAGGAAGCAGCTCCAGCGGATTTCCACCCTCGGCGAGGTCACGGTTCTGTTCCTTGTGGAGAGATTTGCCCCTGCCAAACTCAGGTCCCCCACAGTTATCCTGTTCCACCTCAAGGTCCGAGGGGGCGATTGCACCCTTTTCCGAGCCGGTGGTGGGACCCTGGCAGCCTTCCCCTTTTGCCTTTATGTTAAAGGAAAACTTAGAGAGCCGGAGGCTTCCCCCATGGAACCCAAAGAGCGGGGCAAACGGTTTGTGAAGGTGAAGGATGCCGGCGGGCATGTTTGGCTCTGTCCCGTGGACGCCCTGAAGAAGGCCACCGAGGCCACCCCCGAAGAACTGGAGAACTGCGTGGAATGGGAGGTGGTGACGCACACCGCCGGGGATATTGAAACCGAGCGCTGAGATCGCCTGGCCGGTCATCCGGTCTGCCTGAGGTCTGACAGGGTCGCCGGGGCGGGGAAAAAGGGGGTCTCCAGCCCCGGCCGCGGAATCTCCCCCGGTGAGCCGGCACCCCGCCGGCCGGGCCTCTTTTCCCCCTCACACCTCTCCCCTGCACAGGGTGGTGTCTAAGCAAGCGCTTAGGATACGGCGCAAGGCCGCGGCTCCCCAGGCGTCCCGGTCCCCTTAATCCCCTTTTCCCTTCCTCCCAGCCGCGGGGACTTTGCCGCCCCGGTTGTGCAGGAGATTCACCTGTCCCGGCTCTCTCTTGCTGACCCGTAGAAGCTTTCTTTCCCCTACAGTCGGCGATCCCCGTCTTCCCCTAGAAGCCACATGAGCGGCTAGCCCTCATTAACGCTCTGAGACGCGCCACTGTTTCCTTTTTCCCTGCCCAGGAGGCGGGGGCGAGGATCGGTTCATCAATGCCCTTGACCAGGGTGGCATCCAAAATTTTTCGGCAGGTTTACAGATAAAAAGCTTGAAAAAGGAAGAAGGGTCTGGCATACGGGGGATACGGGGGAGAATAGCCCTACTCTCTTTTATCCTTAAAAAGACTTCCGGAAGGGTGGCACTTCGCCATATGTGCCCGCTGGCGCTCCGCCTGATACTGCTTCTGGCGGCGGTCCTGCTGGCCTCGGCGGGACCGGCTGAGGCCGGGGTGGAGCGCTTTGTGGATGAGCAGGGCACAGTGCACATCACCAATCTGGGGGGGCCGCCGGCACCGGCTCCTGAACCTGTCGCCCCGCCGGCCGCAGTTC
Organism: Desulfobaccales bacterium; assembly: GCA_037481655.1. Taxonomy (NCBI): domain Bacteria; kingdom Pseudomonadati; phylum Thermodesulfobacteriota; class Desulfobaccia; order Desulfobaccales; species Desulfobaccales bacterium. Next base: position 138,924 of record JBBFLF010000003.1, read on the forward strand.
CGGGAAGGCGGCCGCCGGCCCCGAAAACGCTGACGCCCGGGCCGCCGGTCCCGCCCCCGCCCGAGGTGCCGGAAGCCGAGCCCCCGCCGGAGCCCCAATCCGCCGGCCCCGAGAAAGGGGCTGGGGCGCCGGAGAGGCCGGAGGATGTCTCTCCCCCGGCGCCTGGCAAGGTTGTCCCGGCAGCCCGACCCCTGGCGGCCCAGGCTGACCTGACGATGGCCCCACCCCTTCCCCCTGCCCCTTCCGGGAGCAACCCCCAAGGCCTGCCGGTGGCCACCTTCCGGGATGCCCAGGGCACCCTGCACATCACCACGGCCCCGGCCAAGCTCAAGGATGACCTCATCCGGCTGGCGGGCTATGAATGGCCGGCCCACCTGCCCCGGTCACCGGCCACCCCTGGCGATGAGGCCGGCACCCCTCAGGTGGCGGAAAGCCGGCCCGTGCCCACACCCTTGGCCAAGCGGGCGGCAGCCATCGCGGCCGCCGCGCCCCCGACCACTCCCGGCGCCCGGACCCTGCGCCGGTTCAAGGACAGCAAAGGGGTGCTGCACATTGTCAGCCGCCCGACCCCGCCGGCCCTGCCGGTCGCTGAGGCCCCGGCGCCAGCCCGGCCTCCGGCACTCCCGGCCGCTAATTTCCGCGGAACACCTCGGTCCTTGCCTGCCCCGGCCCTCAAGGACGCCCGGGGCGCCCCGGTGGCGGTGCGCCGGGACCGGGACGGCAAGGTGAAGATCATCAGTCAACCACAGCCTCTGCCGCTGGCCCGAGGGCCCTCGCCCCCGCCGGAGGCCCTGCGCCCCCTCACGGTGGAGGCCGCCCGGGCCAATGACCTGCCGGTCTCTCTGGTGGAGGCGGTGATCCGGGTGGAATCCAACTTCACCCCTCACGCCATCTCCCCCAAAGGCGCCATGGGCCTGATGCAGCTCATGCCCGGCACCGCCCGGGACCTGGGGGTGGAGAACCCCTTCTGTCCCCGCCAGAACATCCATGCCGGCAGCCGTTACCTCAGGCTGCTCCTCAACCTCTTCGGCCAGGACCTGCCCCTGGCCCTGGCGGCGTATAATGCTGGCTTTCGGCGGGTGCTGGAGCACGGCTGGCGCGTCCCCCCCATCCCGGAGACCCAGGACTTTGTCAGCCGGGTGCTCCAGGAGTACACCCAACGGGAACACCATCTGGCCCGTTTCCGGGACGGCCCCGGATAGGGAGGAGAGCGTCCTGCCAGGGGAGCCCCGGCAGCGGGGCGGAAGGGAGCGGCTGGGGTAAGACCCTGGGGAAAATTCCCTGCCTGGTCTGTCTCTGTCCGGGGCGGGGCTGGCTGGAAATCACCGCCTCCCTGTACTGCCCTGGCCACCTGCTGCTCCAGGGACGCACCCCCCCGGCTCGGATGCTCGAGGGTCGGCGTGGGAAGATGCGCCGGGGCTCGCCCTCTCCTTCATTGCTGAAGCCTGCCTTTAACGGTCTTTAGCCGGGCCGTCCCGGTTTCTGCCCGGCCCTTTTTCCTTTGACAAGCCCGGTGTCCAGGGGTACATTAGCCCCAGTCGGGTATCCTTCGGGATGTAAAAGGGAAGACGGACGAGCCGTCGCGGTCCCGCCGCTGTGACCGGGGACGAACCCTGCACGAGGCCACTGTCCCTCTCGAGGGGGATGGGAAGGCGCAGGTAGTAGGAGGATCCGGAAGCCAGAAGACCTGCCCGACGGTCTGGAGCCCCTCGCGGGTGACGAGGGCCCAGGCAGGGGAGCCGCCGTGGACAAGCGGCTCCGACCTTAAGGACAAGCAAGCTGGGTGCATCCTTAAGTCCTTCAGAGACTTAAGGATTTTTTTATGGAGAGGGGATGCCGGAGGCGGTGACGCCCATCACGGGGGGCGGCGAGGTCCTGGCCCAGACGCTGGCCCGGCATCGGCGGCGACGCCGTCGCTTCGCGTTTGCCCTGCTGCTCCTGAGCGGGGCCCTCCTCATGTCGGTGGGCCTGGCGGTGCGGTTGGGCCGCCTGGAGGTGACCTGGGAGGCCATGGGCACGGTTTTCCTGGCCAAACTGGGTTTGGCGCCGGCCACCGTGGATCGCACCACCGAAGTGGTGGTCTGGGGCATCCGTTTTTCCCGGGTCATCCTGGCCGGTCTGGTGGGCGCCTGCCTGGGCGTGGCCGGGGTGGTCTTCCAGGGCCTCCTCCTCAATCCCCTGGCGGACCCCTTCACCCTGGGGGTCTCCACCGGCGGGGCCTTTGGGGTGGCGCTCCTGGTGCTCCTGGGGGTGGGGGGCAGCTTCTGGGGCCTAAGTCCCTTGCCTTTAGGGGCTCTGGCCGGGGCTTTGGGGGCTTTGGGGGTGGTGCTCCTCCTTTCCCGGGAGGCGGGCCGGGTGCACAAGGAGACCCTGATCCTGGCGGGCATTGTGGTGAGTACCTTTCTCTCTGCCCTCATCAGCCTCATCAAGAGCCTGGATGAGGAGTCCCTCTCCGCCATCGTCTTTTGGATCATGGGGAGTTTCTCCGGCCGGGGCTGGGTGCACGTGGGGCTATTGGTGCCGTATGCCGTGGCGGGCCTGGTGCTCATCGGCCGCTATGCCCGGGAACTGGACATCCTGGCCTTGGGCGAGGAGCACTCCCACTTCCTGGGGGTGGCGGTGACCCGGGTGCGCCTGGCGCTGCTCGTGGGTGCTTCCCTTCTCACCGCCGGCGCGGTGGCGGTGAGCGGCGTCATCGGTTTTGTAGGGCTGGTGGTGCCCCATGTCATGCGCATGTGGCTGGGGCCGGCCCACGGCCGCTTGCTGCTCCTCAGCGCCCTCGGAGGGGCGCTCACCCTCATCTGGGCGGATGTGGTGGCCCGCAACCTGCTGGCCAGCGGCCAGGAGCTCCCCGTGGGGGTGGTCACGGCCCTTCTGGGGGGGCCCTTTTTCTTCTACCTGCTGAAAACCCGGCGGGCCAGGGGGATCTGGTGATTCGGGTCGAGAATCTCACCTTGGGCTATGAGGGGCGGCCGGTGCTCCACCGGCTCAATTTTGACGTGCAGCCTGGAGAGTTCGTGGGGCTGTTGGGCCCCAACGGCAGCGGCAAGACCACCCTCATCCACGCCCTGGCGGGGCTGCTCAAGCCCCAGGAGGGGCGGATTCTCCTCCATGGCGAGCCATTGGCGGCAATGCGCAGCCGGCGACGGGCCCGCACCGTGGCGGTGGTGCCGCAATCCACCGACATCCGCTTCCCCTTCACCTGCCTGGAGATCGTCTTGATGGGCCGCTATCCCCACCAGCGCCGGGCCTTCAGTCTGGCGGAGGCGGATCTGGCCACGGCCCTGTGGGCCATGCGGGAGACCACCACCGATGCCTTTGCGGACCGGCCGGTGACCGACATCTCCGGGGGGGAGCGCCAACGGGTGATCATTGCCCGGGCCCTGGCCCAACAGCCGGCGGTGCTGCTCCTGGATGAGGCCACCTCCTCTTTGGACGTGCGCAAGAAAGTGGAGATCTTTGACCTGGTGAGCCGCCTCAACCAGGAGGGCCTCACCGTTGTCTGCGCCATGCACGACCTCAACCTGGCAGCCCTCTATTGCCGGCGGCTCATGTTTCTGAAAGACGGGCGCCTGCTGGAAGATGGCCCCACCGAGGCCGTGTTCACCGCCGCCACCCTGGAGCGGGTCTACGACACCCCCATGGAGGTGATCCTGCATCCGGGCTACGGCCGCCCCTATGCCCTGACCCTGCCCCTCCATCCGGTGACGCCGGCCAAGGCGGCTTCAGGTGGCGCCTCATGAAGGGCGGGGCACTTTTGCCGGGGCTCCTGGCGGCGCTCCTCGGCCTGATGCCGGTGGCGCCTCTGGCTGCCGAGCTCAGCATCACCGACGACCGGGGCGAAGTGGTGCGGCTGCCGGCGCCGCCCCAGCGCCTCATCTCTCTGGCGGGCGGGCTGACGGAGATGCTGGCGGCCCTGGGGGTGGCGGACCGGCTGGTGGGCCGCATCCAGGGTGACGCCACGGTAAGCGGGGTGCCCACCGTGGGCACGCACCTGCAGCCCAATGTGGAGATGATCCTGGCGCTCAAGCCGGACCTGGTGGTGCAGGGCGGGGTGGCCAAGGGCCTGCCGGCCCTGGCGCGGCTCACGGCCGAAGGGGTGCCGGTGGCCCTCTTTGATCCCCGGGACTTTGCCGGGGTATTTGCCACCCTGCGGCGCCTGGGGACTCTGACCGGCCGGGAGGCGGCGGCCGAGGCACTGGTGGCGGAGCTGGAGGCCCGGCTGGCGAAAGTGGCCCAGGAGGTCGCGGGCAAGCCGAAGCCCAGGGTGTTCTTTGAGGTGCGCTATCCCAATCTTCTGGGCGCCGGCCGAGGTTCCCTGGTGCACGACATCATCATCCGGGCCGGGGGGGAAAATGTCCTCACCCATCCCCAGAAGCTGGTGCCCTTCAGCCTGGAGGCCCTGCTCAAGCTCAATCCCGAGGTCTATCTCATCCAGCGGGGGCCCATGAACAAGAGCCCCCAGGACATCTACACCCGGCCCAACTTTCAGGAGCTCAAGGCAGTGAAAGAGCGCCGGGTGCTGGTGGTGGAGGAGGAGATGTTCTCCCGGCCCGGGCCCCGGGCGGTGGCCGCGGTGGAGCTCCTGGCCCGCTATCTGCACGGCGCCGCCTCTACCCCTGGGGAGGAGACGCCGTGAGTCGGTCCACGGTCAAGGGCCTGGTGGTGGCCGGCGCCATGAGCGGGGTGGGCAAGACCACCCTCACTCTGGGGCTCATCGCCGCCCTGCGTCGCCGGGGACTGGTGGTGCAGCCCTTCAAGGTGGGCCCGGATTTCATTGACCCCGGCCATCATGCCCAGGCGGCGGGCCGGCCGTCGGCCACCCTGGACGGCTGGATGCTCCCCCGGGAGGAGAATCTGGCCGTGTTCGCCCGCTGGGCCGCGGGGGCCCAGGTGGCGGTGGTGGAGGGGGTAATGGGCCTCTTTGACGGGCTGGACGGCAAATCCGAGGCCGGCTCCACCGCCCAGATGGCCAAGTGGCTCAGGCTGCCGGTGCTTTTGGTGGTGGACGCCCGCTCCCTGGCCCGGAGCGCTGCCGCCCTGGTGCATGGCTTCACTTCCTTTGATCCGGAGCTCACCTTCGCCGGGGTGGTCTTCAACCGGGTGGGCAGCCCGGCCCACCTGGCGTATCTGAAGGAGGCCATGGAGGCGCTGCCCCAGGTGCCCTGCCTGGGGGGGCTCCCTCGGGAGGAGAGCCTGGGAATTCCGGAGCGCCATCTGGGGCTGACCACGGCGGAGGATCACCCCCTGTCTCCGGCATATCTGGACCGGCTGGCGAATCTGGTGGAGACGCATCTGGATCTGGATCGGCTTCTCTCCACTTTGCCGGAGGTGACCTTAGCATCTGTTCCGTCCTCGGATCTTCCCGAGCCCCAGGTGCGCCTGGGGGTGGCCCGGGACCGGGCTTTTTGCTTTTACTATCCGGATAATCTTAAGTGGCTGCGCTTATGTGGCGCCGAGCTGGTGGAGTTCTCGCCCCTGCGGGACCGGGCCCTGCCTCCGGAGGTTCACGGCCTCTATGTCGGGGGCGGCTACCCGGAACTGGCCGCGGCGGAGCTGGCCGCCAACCGCGCCTTTCTGGACGACCTCCGGGCCAGGGCGGCGGCGGGGCTCCCCATCTACGCCGAGTGCGGCGGGCTGATGTATCTGGGCCGGGAGATCCAGGACCTGGAGGGCGCCCGCCATGCCATGGCCGGGATTTTGCCGCTTCGGTTCCGCATGCGGCCCCGTCTGGCAGCCCTGGGCTACCGGGAGGTCACCCTTACGGCGGACACGCTCCTTGGGCCGGCGGGCACCGTTTTGCGGGGGCATGAGTTTCATTACTCGGACCTGGTGGCGGAGGAGGCGCCTCTGGAGCGGGTCTACCGCCTCACCCCTCGCCGGGGGGGCGAGGCGGTGGAAGAAGGCTTTTCCCAGGGGAATATCCTGGCGAGCTATGTGCACCTGCATTTCGGCAGCCGCCCGGAGGCGGCGGCGGCTTTGGTGGCGGCGTGCCAAAGATTTAAAAGCAACAACTGATTGGCAAAAAATACTGACAGGGTCGATGTGCGGGGGAATCCGGCGGTGTCCCCCACCTGTTCAGGTGCCGGTGGCAATCTGAGGAGAGGCCATGTCTGCCTGGCGTATCCCCCCGGGGGAGATAGAAGCGGAGAGTTTCCGGCGCATCGAGGCCGAAGCCGGCAAGCACGGCCTCGACCCGGAGACCTGGCTGGTGGTGCGGCGCATGATTCACACCACCGCCGATTTTGACTATTTGACCCACACCCGCATCCATCCCCGGGCCATAGGGGCGGGGGTGGCGGCCTTGCGCCAGGGCCGGCCGGTGGCCACCGACACCCGCATGCTGGCTGCGGGTATTTCCACCGGTCGCCTGCAGCGTTTGGGAGTGGAGGTGCGCTGTCTCATGGATGCGCCGGAGGTGACGGCGGAGGCCTCACGCCGTGGCCTCACCCGGGCGGCGGTGGCCATGGAACGGCTGCTCCCGGAAGTGGCCGGAGGCATTGTGGCCATCGGCAATGCGCCCACGGCCCTCTTCCGCCTGCTGGAGCTGCTGGAGGAGGGTGCGCCGCCGCCGGCTCTTATCGTGGGCCTGCCGGTGGGCTTCGTCAACGCCGCAGAGGCCAAGGAGGCCTTGAGCCGCAGCGATTACCCCCACATCACTGCTCTGGGGCGGAAAGGGGGCTCGGCGGTGGCCGCCAGCGTGGTGAATGCCTTGGCCATCCTGGCCCTGGAGGAGGGGCGCCATGACTGAGAAAAGGGGCACGCTCTATGGCATCGGCGTGGGGCCGGGGGATCCGGAGCTCATCACCCTGAAGGCCCTGAAAATTCTCCGGCAAGTTCCTCACATCTTTGCCGCCGCCTCCTCCAAAAATTCCTACAGCATCGCCCTGAACATCGTGCGCTGCCACTTGAATGGCGCCGGTATCGAAAATCTCCCCTTTCCCATGACCAAGGATCCGGAACTCCTGGCCGCGGCCTGGGAGAAAAACGCCCGCCGGGTGCTGGCGGTCCTGGAAGAGGGGCGGGATGCCGCTTTTGTCACTCTGGGGGACCCCCTCACCTATTCCACCTTCGGCTATTTGTTGAAAACTTTGCAGCAATTGCAACCGGACCTGAAAGTGGTCACCATTCCGGGAGTGACCTCCTACTGCGCCGCCGCGGCCTTAAGCCAGACGCCGCTTTCGGAAGGGGAGGAGTCGTTTTACGTGGTTTCAGGGGCCTTGGGCGCGGCTCGGCTCAAGGAGGCCCTGGCCCGCACCGACACCGTGGTGATTCTTAAGACCTACCGCCATTTTCCTGAAATCTACCAGGCCTTGGCGGAGCTCAATCTCCTGGACTGCGCCACCTTCATCAGCCGGGTGGGGCTGGAAGGGGAGACGGTGGTCCGGGACCTGCGGGAGCTGGAAGGACGTCCCTTGCCGTATCTTTCCATGATCATTGTGAAAAAGCCGAAGCAAAAGTGAAAGAGGCGATAACCCCGGAGTCCTTGCTGTAAGCGGCAGGGATTTCCCGGTTGAGCTCCCAGGCCAGGATGCAGTTTTCCACCTTGATGCCCAATATTGAAGCCCCACGACCCAAAGCGACCGGGCGGGCCCTGAGAAGCGGTTTTTCCACCGGCACCGCAGCCGCGGCGGCGGCGCAAGGGGCCTTGTATGAACTTCTGGGCCTCCCTTGCCCGGCGCAGGTGGAGGTGGCCCTCCCCGGGGGCGGCAGCCTGCGCATTCCTTTAGCTCGCCACGGCCGGGCGGGCTCCTGGGGGGAGGCGGTGGTGGTCAAGGATGCCGGCGATGACCCGGACGTCACCCACGGGGCCGAGATCGGGGTGCGGCTGGGCTGGGCCCCGGGGCCCGGGTCGGGCGAGCTCCTGGAGATGGTGGGCGGCTACGGGGTGGGGCGGGTCACCAAGCCGGGTCTGCCGGTGGCTGTGGGGGAGCCCGCCATCAATCCGGTGCCCCGGCGCATGCTGCGCCAGGCCGTGGCCGGGGTGTGGGAGGCGCATGGCAACGGCCGGCCTCTTAGGCTCAGGCTGGAGGTCTTCGTTCCCCACGGCGAGGAACTGGCCCGGCATACCCTGAACCCCCGCCTGGGCATTGTGGGGGGGGTTTCCATCCTGGGGACCACCGGGCTGGTCCGGCCTTATTCCCATGCGGCCTGGCGGGCCACCATCGTCACCGCCCTCAAGGTGGCCCGGGCCCAGGGGTGGCGGCAGGTGGTCTTCACCACCGGGGGCAGAAGCGAGGCGGCCCTGAGGGCTCTGATGCCGGAGCTGCCGCCGGAGTGCTTTGTCCTCATGGGCGATTATGTGCGGTTTTCCTTGCGGGCTGCGGCTCACCTGGGCTTCCGGCAGGTGATGGTGGCGGCCTTCGTGGGCAAGGCGGTGAAGATGGCCCAGGGGTTCGGCCAGACCCACGCCTCCCGGGGGCTGATTGATTTCGCCGCCCTGGGGCGCTGGGTGGGGAAAGCCACAGGCGATCCTTTCCTGGCCCGGGAAGCGGCCCGGGCCAATACTGCCCGCCAGGTCCTGGAGATGCTGCCGCCGGCGGCCCGGGAGGCGCTGGCCGCGGAGGTGGGCCGCCGGTTGCTCGAGGCGCTTCGGATGTATGTCGGCCCAGCGGTGCATCTGACGGCCATGATTCTGGATTCTGACGGCCGGCCGCAGTGGCGGGGGGAAGGGTAGGGGGGTGACGGCACCGGTCACCGTCCTGGGGCTGGGGATGTCTCCGGCCGATCTCACCCCCGCGGCCCGGGAGCGTCTGGCGGCCGCGGACCTTCTGGCCGGGGGCCGCCGTCTCCTGGACTACTTTCCGGAGCATCCGGCGGAGAAAGTAGTGCTGGGCCGGCAGGTGGCCGCCACGCTCAGGGAGCTGGCCGCCCGTCTGGGCACCCGGCGCCTGGTGATCCTGGCTTCGGGGGATCCCAATTTTTATGGGGTGGGTCCCCTGGCGGTGGAGATCTTCGGCCCTGAGCGGGTGGAGATCCTCCCCAACCTCACCGCGGTGCAGGTGGCCGCAGCCCGCCTGAAGGTGGCCTGGCAGGAGGCCCGGGTGGTGAGCCTGCATGGGAGGGGCGCCCAAGATCTGGGCCGGGCTTTGAGCCTGGCCAGGAAGCTTTTCATTTATACTGATCCGGAAAATACCCCGGCGGTCATCGCCCGGGAGCTCCTGGCCCGGGGATTGGGGGAGGCCCGGATGGCGGTCTTGGAAAACCTGGGGCAGCCGGAGGAACGCCTGGGGTGGTACACCCCAGCCGAAGCCGCCGGGCGAGCTTTTGCGGATTTGAATGTGGTGTATGTGGAGCGGCCCCAGGCCCCGGCGGCCCTGCACTTGGGCCTGCCGGAGGAGGAGCTGGCCCATGAGGCGGGGCTAGTGACCAAGCGGGAGGTGCGGGCCGTGGCCCTGGCTCTCCTGAGGCTGCTGCCCGGGCAAACTCTCTGGGATGTGGGGGCCGGCTCGGGGTCCGTGGGCCTGGAGGCGGGCCTGGCGGCGCCGGGGCTCACGGTCTATGCGGTGGAACGCCGGCCGGAGCGCCTGGCCCAGATCGCTGCCAACCGGGACCGGTTTGGGGCGGTGTGGCTCCTGCCGATATTGGGGGAGGCCCCCGAGGCTTTGGCGACGCTGCCGGACCCGGACCGGGTCTTTGTGGGAGGCGGCGGCCGGGACCTGGCCGGCATCCTCACGGCGGCGGCCCGGCGCCTGAAGCCCGGCGGGCGCCTGGTGGTGGCCGCCACCCTGCTGAGCAGCCTGGAGACGGCCCGGCACGTCCTGGAGCAGGAGGGCCTTGGGCCGGAGGTGGTGCAGATGCAGGTGAGCCGCAGCCGTCCCCTGGCCGGGGATACTTATCTTCAGGCTGCCAACCCGGTGTGGCTCCTTGCCGGCGGCCGGGAGGAGGGATGATGCACCCGGTACTCTTTGTGGGCGCCGGCCCCGGCGATCCGGAGCTCATCACGGTGAAGGGCCAGCGGGCCCTGGCTGCGGCAAACCTGGTGGTGTATGCCGGGTCCTTGGTCTCCCCGGCAGTGCTGGCCTGGGCGGCGCCAGGGGCGGAGCTCATCGACAGCGCCCCCCTGAATCTGGGGGAGATCGTCGGCCACCTGCTGCGGGGTTACCGGGCCGGGTTGCGGGTGGTGCGCCTGCACTCCGGCGACCCGGCCTTTTTCGGCGCCCTGCAGGAGCAGTTGGCCGTTCTGGACCGGGAAGGGGTGCCCTACGAAATTATCCCCGGGGTGACGGCCGCCTTTGCCGCCGCCGCCGCCCTGAAGCGGGAGCTTACCCTGCCGGAGGTGACCCAGACGGTGATCCTCACCCGGGCGGCGGGCCGCACGCCGGTGCCGGCGCGGGAGGCCCTTGGCCGGCTGGCGCATCACGGCGCCACCCTGGCCATCTACCTGAGCGCTCACCTGGCGGAGGAGGTGGCCCGGGAGCTCGCCCAGGGTTATCCCCCTGAGACCCCGGTGGCCATCGCCTACCGGGTGAGCTGGCCGGAGGAGCGCCTCCTCACCTGCACCCTGGCGGAGCTGCCGGCCACCCTGACGGCCGCGGGGATCAAACAACAGGCTCTGATCCTGGTGGGGCCCACCTTGGGGCCAGGGGCCCCGGCGGCCGCTTCCCGGCTGTATGATCCCGGCTTCAGCCACGGCCGGCGCCCGGGGGGCACACCGGGGAGGTGAGATTCTCCCCACCGGCGGGAGAGAGCGCTTCCCGCCATGCTTTTGGGTGCGAAAGGCAGCGACAGCAGCCGAGGCCGGGAAAGAGGTCCCTGAAAGTCCCAGGCGACATCTCCCAGCGGTCCTCATCACGTGGTCTTGGGGGCGGGTGGTTCCGGAAGACGTTTCTCCTTGCCGAGAAAGGCATCGCTCTGCCGCACTGGGCATAACGTCCACGCGAATGGCATAAATTATTAAAGAAATTAATTAGTTATGAAATATTTTTGAGAAAAGTTATTAAATTACAAACCGGTGGCCCCCTCGGCTAATCCTTTCGTGGCAGGGGTAAGCATCGGTCTGAGGGAAAGAGGGCGTCATTCGGGAGCTGAATCTCAGGGCGGGGGCGCGGGAGGGCAATATTTCCCTTTCTTGAAGAGGGCAGACTGGCACCTCTCCCGTGAGTTTTGGGACCCTTGGCAGGAATCTTGGTCCGGAAAGCACCATCAGCTTTTCCGGAAAGGCAGAAGGAAAAATTCCGCGGCGCCACGGCTGGTCCCCGCTCACGGAGGGTGAACAGGGGGCCGAAAACGGTTGCCCAACCAGCCCTGTGCCCGAAGCTCTGTCTTTCCCCCTAGGTCCATCGCTTGCGGGGCTTTGAAGAATTTCCTTGCCCAGCCGTGAAGACACTTTTCAAGCCGACTTCCCTCGCCTTTGAGGGGGCGGCTATTTTCTGACGAACTCTTTACTCCCTGAGCCTGGGCACACTCCGGGACAAAAGGGAGGAGGGCGTAGACCTCCTTTGCTTTGCAAGTTATGCCAAAGGGGAGGATGGTTTAAAAAATAGTATAAACGGCATGTTATCGACAATAATTAAACAGTTTTATTAATTTTGCCATGCCCCAAAGAGCCCTTCACCCCCGGCAAAACCGTCGTCCCGTGCGGGTGGTGGCCCTGACGCCTGGGGGCGCGGCTGTGGCCCGGCGCCTGGCCGCCGACCTGCCGGAGGCGGTTGTGTGGCTGCCGGAACATCTGGCGGTGGGGGAGGCGGGCTGCCGGAGCTTTGGGCGCTTTGCCGAGGTGGCCCAGGAGGCCTTCGCCCGCCGGGAGGACCTGGTCTGTATCATGGCGGCGGGCATCGTGGTGCGCGCCATCGCGCCCTGCCTCTCCCACAAGGCCGATGATCCGGCGGTGGTGGTGGTGGACGAAGCGGGCCGCTTTGCCATCAGCCTGCTCTCCGGGCATCTCGGCGGGGCCAATGATCTGGCCCGGCAGGTGGCCGCCATTTTGGGGGGCACCCCGGTCATCACCACCGCCACGGATGTGGCGGGCCTGCCGGCCCTGGACGTTCTGGCCCCCCGCCTGGGCCTGGAGCTGGAAAACCTGGCGGCGGTGCGGGCTGTGTCCATGGCGCTTCTTAACGGCACCCCTGTCACCCTGGTGGATCCCGAGGGGCGCTTGGCGGAAGTGACGGCGGCCCACCCGGAGTGCTTTGTGCCGGAAACCGACCTGGAACAGGCCCTCACCCGTCCCGGCCCCGGGGTTTATGTGGGCTGCAGGGAATATGAGTGGCCGCCGGACTGGCTGCGCCTGCGCCCCCGGGTCCTGGCGGTGGGCGTGGGATGCCACCAGGGCGTCAAGGCGGAGGCGGTCCTGGCGCTCATGAACGAGGTTTTTGCCCGGGAGCGCCTGTCTCTCCGGTGTCTTAAGGCCCTGGCCACGGTGGCGGCCCGCAAGGATGAACCCGGGCTCAAAGAAGCCGCCCGGCGCCTGGGAGTGGAGTTTTTATGGTTCACAGCGACGGAACTGGCGGCAGTGAGCGCCCCCAACCCCTCGGTGGTGGCGGCCCGGCACCTAGGGACCCCCAGCGTGGCCGAGGCCGCGGCCCTCAAGGCGGCGGGGGGGAGCCTCCTCGTCCCCAAGGTGAAGACCCCGCACCTCACCCTGGCGGTGGCCCGGGAACCTTGAGCGTCGTCAGCCTGGGGCCCGGCAGCCTGGCACACCTGACCCCCCGGGCCCGGGAAGCCCTGGAGGCGGCCCAGGTGGTGGTGGGCTATCAGACTTACCTGGAGCTCATCGCCCCCCTCCTGGCCGGCCGGGAAGTGGTGGCCGGGGCCATGAAGCAGGAGCTGGCCCGGGGCCGCCTGGCGCTGGCGCGGGCCGTGGCCGGGGCCCGGGTGGCCCTGGTCTCCGGCGGGGATGCGGGTGTCTATGGCATGGCGGGGGTGATCCTGGAGCTGGCCGCCGCACAGCAGCTCCAGGTGGCGCCCCCCGGGGACCCAGGCCCCGTGGACCTGTATCTGGAGCTCATCCCCGGTGTGCCGGCGGTGACTGCCGCCGCCGCACTTTTGGGTGCGCCCCTGATGCACGATTTCTGCGCCATTTCTCTAAGCGACCTTCTGACCCCCTGGGAGGTCATTGAAAAACGGGTCCGGGCTGCGGCGGCCGCCGATTTTGTCATCGCCCTGTATAACCCATTAAGCAAAAAGCGGCATTGGCAACTGGAAGCGGTTCAGGAGCTCCTGCTGGCGGAAAAATCCCCTGAGACCCCGGTGGGCATTGTCCGCCGGGCCATGCGGGCGGGCGAGGAAGTCATCCTCACCACCTTAGGGGAGATGCTCAGCCATGCGGTGGACATGCAGACCATCCTCATCGTCGGGAATTCCCGCAGTTTTATCTATGGCCGTTACCTGATCACGCCCCGGGGGTACCTGGACAAGTATGCTTTGGCCGAGGGGGAGGAGGCGCCGTGAAGTTCCGCCCCCTGATGATCTTGGGGTCCGGCTCGGATGTGGGCAAAAGCGTGCTGGTGGCGGGCCTGTGCCGGGTCTTTGCCCAGGAGGGGGTGAAAGTCGCCCCCTTCAAGGCCCAGAACATGGCCTTGAACAGCTTCATCACCCCGGAAGGCGGGGAGATGGGCCGGGCCCAGGTGGTGCAGGCCCGGGCGGCGGGTCTGGAACCCCACGTGGACATGAACCCCATTCTCCTCAAGCCCAGCTCGGAGGTGGGCTCCCAGGTCATCGTGCAGGGGCGGGTAATAGGGAACTTCAGCGCCCGGGACTACTATCGGCTCAAACCCCGGCTGGTGAGGCGGGTGATGGAGAGCTTCCGCCGCCTGGCCCGGGAATACGACCTCATCATCCTGGAGGGGGCTGGCAGCGCCGTGGAGCTCAACCTCAAGGCCCATGACCTGGTGAACTTCGCCATGGCCAGGCGGGCCGATGCCCAGGTCCTCCTGGTGGCGGACATCGAACGGGGCGGGGTCTTTGCCGCCACCATCGGGGCCTTTCAGCTCCTCACCCCGGCGGAGCGGCGGCGGCTCAAGGGCTTCATCATCAACAAATTCCGGGGCGATCCGGCCCTGTTTGCCGAGGGGGTGGAGATCATCGCCCGGCGCACCGGTCGGCCGGTCCTGGGAGTGCTCCCTTATCTCCCGGACCTGGCCCTGCCGGAGGAGGACAGCGTCGCCCTGGCCCGCAAAGCCGCAGGGGGCGGCTGGCAGGGGGACGGCCGCCTGCGTATTGGGGTGGTGCGCCTGCCCCATATCTCCAATTACACCGATTTTGACCCCCTGGAGCGGGAGCCGGGGGTGGAACTGCGCTATCTCACTCAACCGGAGGAGCTTTCCGGAGCCGATCTGGTCATTTTGCCGGGGAGCAAAAATACCATTGCCGACCTCACCTACTTGAAAGAGAGGGGGTTTGCTGCTCGGCTGGCGGAATTTGCCCGCTCCGGCGGTCATGTCCTGGGGGTGTGCGGCGGCTACCAGATGCTGGGGCTGGAGGTCCGGGACCCTCTGGGGGTGGAAGGCCCGGCGGGCCAGAGCGCCCGGGGGTTAGGGCTTTTGCCGGTCATCACCACCATGGCCGGGGAGAAAACCATGACCCAGGTGGAGGCCCGGGCCCTTACCGGGGAGGCCCGGGGGGAGACTCTGACGGCTTATGAGATTCACATGGGGGTGACGGAGCCGGTGGGGGAGGGGAGGCCCCTTTTCGCCCTGGTGGCGGTGAACGGCCGGGCCGCCGCGGGGCTGGAGGGCTGGCAGAGCCCCGATGGCCGCATTGCCGGCACCTATCTCCACGGCCTGTTTGATGCCGACGGCTTCCGGCGGGCCTATCTTGCCGGCCTGGCCCGGGAGCGCGGGCGCCGGTTGACCCTCGGTCCCGACTCCTTTGCGGCCTTCCAGGAAGAGCAGTTCAACCGCCTGGCTGACGTGCTGCGGCAGCACCTGGATCTGAACGCCATCCGGGAGATGATCAGGAAATGAGGACCAGGGGAGATGCCGGCGCCGTGCCGGAGCACGGCGGGGATATCTATGGGATTGCCCGGGAGCTGGGCAAGACCCCGGAGGAGCTCCTGGATTTTTCCGCCAACATCAATCCCTTGGGCTTTCCGCCGGGGTTACCGGCGGCCCTGACGGCGGCCCTGGCCGAGGTGGTGCACTATCCGGACCGGCGCTGCACCGCTTTGCGGGAGGAGCTGGCCGCGTCTCACGGTCTCAGCCCTGAACAGATCCTGGTGGGGAACGGCTCCACCGAGCTCATCTATCTCCTTCCCCGGGCGCTGCGGCCCCGGCGGGGGCTGGTGGTGGCGCCGGCTTTCGGTGAATATGAGAAAGCCCTCCGGGCCGCCGGCGCCGAGGTCCGGTGGCATCATACCGCCGAGGCCGATGGTTTCACCTTAAGTGAGCCCCTGGACCCCGGGGAGGCGGAGCTGGTGTTTCTGGCCAACCCTGCCAGCCCCAGTGGCGCCCTGGTGCCTTCGGAGCGGCTGGCGGAGGTGGTGCAATCCCTGGGTTCCCGGGGGGCGATGGTGGTGCTGGACGAGGCCTTCATCGATTTTGTGGAGGAGGCCTCCCTGAAAAGCAAGCTGGCCCGGGTGCCGCATCTCCTGATTTTACGCTCTTTCACCAAGTTTTTCGGCATCCCCGGCATCCGTCTGGGTTATCTCCTGGGGGCGCCAGATCTCATTGCCCAGGTGGGCGCGGTCCAGGAGCCCTGGTCGGTGAGCACCCTGGCCCAGGCGGCAGGACGGGCCTGCCTGGCGGATCGCGACTTCATGGCCCGCAGCCGTAAGCTGGTGCAGGCGGCCCGGGAGCGCCTTTTTCAGCAACTGGCCGACCTGCCGGGGCTCACGGTATTCCCCTCCGCGGCCAACTACCTGTTGCTCAAGCTCAATGCGCCGGCTCTCACTGCCGCCAACCTGCGCCGGAAGCTGCTGGCCCGGGGGCTGATCATCCGGGATGCCAGCAATTTTCCGGGGCTGGACGCACGCTTCGTTCGGGTGGCGGTGCGGCGGCCGGAGGAGAATGACCGGCTGGTGGCGGCGCTGGCGGAGATCCTTGAGGAGGCGGGGCAGTGAACCTGGCCTGGCCTTTTCTGGCGGGCTACGCCCTGGATCTGCTTCTGGGCGATCCCCCCTCCTGGCCGCACCCGGTGCGCCTCATCGGCCGGGTGATTGAAGCTGCCGAGGGCCGTTTTTATGAGCCCACGGTGGCCGCCGGCCTGCGCTTCTGGCTCATCGTGCAGGCCGGGGTGCTGGGGCCGGTGGTGCTGCTCTGCCTGCTCCTCCCCCACCTGCCCGGTGTAATTCAGTTTCTGGTGCCGGCCTATCTGTGCTATGCGGGTTTGGCCACCCGCAGCCTGCATCAGGAGAGCCGCCGGGTGGAAGCGGCCCTGGCCGCCGGGGATCTCGAGTCTGCCCGCTTCTGGCTCAGCCGCATCGTGGGCCGGGAGACGGCGGCGCTCTCGCCGGCGGAGATCCGCCGGGCGGTATTGGAGACGGTGGCGGAGAATCTCTCCGACGGCATCGTGGCGCCCATGTTTTATCTGCTGCTTTTGGGCCTACCGGGCCTGGCCCTTTACAAGACGGCCAACACCCTGGACAGCATGGTGGGCTACAAAAACGCGCGGTACTTGCACTTCGGCCGGGTGGCGGCCCGGGTGGATGATGGGCTGAATTTTCTGCCGGCCCGGCTGACGGCGTGGCTTCTGGCGCTTTCGGCCAAAGTCCTGGGTCTGGATAGTGCCGGCGCCCGCCGCATCCTGATGCGGGACGGCCACAAGGCCAGCAGCCCCAACGCCGGGCGGCCGGAATCGGCCCTGGCCGGGGCGCTGGGGGTGCAGTTGGGGGGGCCGGCGGTCTACTTCGGCCAGCGGGTGGACAAGCCCACCATCGGCGATCCGGGCCCCCGCCCGCTGGACAGGGAGCACTACCGCCAGGCGGTGCGCCTGCTGTATGCCGTGTCTCTCATTATGGCGGGGCTCACGGCGTTGGGGCTGGGGTTGGCCGGGGCCGGCGTCTTCGGGCTGCTGGGGCGCTGGTGGGGCTGAGAGGGCGGCTACCACTCAATCCCGCGGCGGGCCCGCAGACCGCTTTTGAAGTAGTGCTTCACGGGGTGCATCTCAGTGACCACCTGGGCCACGGCGGTCAGATCAGCCGGGGCCCGGCGGCCGGTGAGGATGAGGGTCACCCCAGGCGGGCGGGCCTGGAAAACCTCCAGGGCTTCCGCCAGAGGGATGAGGCCGGCGCCCAGCACCGGGTTGATCTCATCCAGCACCACCAGGTCATAGTCGCCGGAGGCGATGGCGCGGCGGGCAAGCTCCCAGCCCCGCTGGACCCGGGCCAGATCCGCCGGGGCCGGGGCCTTGAGGTCCATGCGGCCGGGGCGGCCCAGGTTGACCAGTGTCAGCTCCGGGGCCAGCCGGGGCGCGGCCAGGACCTCGCCGGTCTCCCGGCCTTTGAGGAATTGCAGCACGCAGACCCTGAAGCCCTGGCCCACGGCCCGCAGGGCCTCCCCCAGGGCGGCGGTGGTCTTCCCCTTGCCGTCGCCGGTGTAAATGAGCAGGGCGCCGCGGCCTGGCCCGGGGGCTAAAAGCTTGTCATGCTCCTCTTTCACGTCCGTTTCCCCGGCCTCCTGGCAAGGGAGGCCTTGCCGTGGGCTTCCTGCGGATGCCCGACCTGAACCTGCCCATGACCTCCCAGCTTGATGCCCCGCCTCTGGCCCCAGGAAGCGAACTGGAGCTCACCCCGGAGCGGCTGGCCTATGGCGGCCCGGCCCTGGCCCGGGTGGGCGGCCTGGTCGTCTTCGTGGACCGGGCCCTTCCCGGCCAGCGCCTGAGAGTGGTGATCACCCGGCGGCACCGGCGTTACCTGGAGGCCCGGATCCTTCAGGTGCTGGAGCAATCGCCCCACTTTACGCCTCCCTTTTGCCGCCACTTCGGGGTCTGCGGCGGCTGCCACTGGCAGCACCTGGCCTATGCGGAGCAGGTGCGCTGGAAGGGCCGCCATCTGGAGGAATGCTTCACGCATCTGGGCCAGGTGGCCCCTCGGGAATTTCTGCCGCCGGTGCCCTCCCCCCGGGAGCGCCACTACCGCAACAAGATGACCTTTGCCTTCGGCCCCGGCGGGCCGGCGGAGAAAGGTTTCATTCTGGGCCTGCACCGCTGGGACCACCCCGGCGAGATCTTCCCCTTAGAGGAGTGTCACCTGCTCTCGCCTGCGGCCCTGGAGCTGGTGCTTCAGCTGCGGGAGGTCTGTCGCCGCCTGGGTTTTGGGGCCTATGAGCCCCGCACCGGCCAGGGGCTGCTGCACTCCCTGGTGGTGCGGGAGGGCCGGCGCACCGGGCAGAGGCTTCTCCATCTCGTCACCGCCGGCAAGGCCCAGGATAAGGGCATGGCTCGCCTGGCAGAGGAATTGCGCCGCCTGGCTCCCGGCCTCACCACCCTGGCCCATTCGCATCACCCCGGCCGGCCCCGGGGACCGCAGCCGCCTCCGGCCCGCATCCTCTTGGGCCCGGGGTATCTGGAGGAGGAGCTGGCGGGCCTGCGCCTCCGGGTTTCCCCCGAATCTTTCCTGCAACCCAACACCGAGGCGGCGGAACGGTTGTATGAAGCCATCCGGGAGCGAGGCGAGTTTACCGGCCAGGACACGGTCTGGGACCTGTATTGCGGCGCCGGCGGCATCGCCCTGGCCCTGGCCCCCCACGTACGCCAGGTGGTGGGCTTTGAACTCTCTTCCCGGGCGGTGGCGGATGCCCGCGTCAATGCCAGGCTGAATCATCAGGACAAGTGCCGCTTTGTGGCCGGGGACCTGGCCAGGACCCTGGGCGCCGCCCTGAAAGACCCCACCTTACTGCGGCCGGAGGTCGTGGTAGCCGATCCGCCCCGGGCCGGCCTGCACCCGGCGGTGGCGGCTCTTCTCCAGGAGCTGGCCCCGCGGCGCCTGATCCTGGTCTCCTGCCATCCCGCCACCCTGGCCCGGGACCTGTCCCGGCTCAGCGATGCTTATGAGGTGGAGACGGCCCAGGCCTTTGACTTCTTTCCCCATACCCCTCATCTGGAAGCCCTGGTGACGCTCAGGCGGCTTTAACCGACGGCTGGCTGAAGGGAGAGTAAACTTTGCCGGCCGTATGGGATCAGGGCAGGGGCGCTGATGAGCGTCAATGCCTTATTCCGAACAGGCGGCCGCCAGCCGGGACACCACCGCTTCGCTGGCGCTATAAGGATCGGTGCGCCGGGCCAGGAGGTCGTCCAGGATCGCCTCCAAGCGGCCGTCCTTGAGAAGGCGGCGGAGGAGGAGCTCGGCCACTCCTTCTTTCACCAGCTCCAGGAATTCCTGGCGCAGGCGCTGCCGCCGGGCCGCCAGGAGCGCCGCGCCCCCGGCCTGGGTAAGGTAGTGCCGGTGTTCCTCGATGGCGGCGAGGAGCTCCTCGATGCCCAGGTCATCCTTGGCCTGGGTGCGGATGACCTGGGGCACCCAGCCCTGGGACTCCTTTCCCCCCCGGCGCATATCCACCATGAGGAGCAGGTCCTGGACAGTGCGGTCCGCGCCCTCCCGGTCGGCCTTGTTCACCACCAGGATGTCCGCCACCTCCAGGAGCCCCGCCTTCAGGGCCTGGATATCGTCCCCCAAGCCCGGCACGGTGACCACCACGGTGGTGTCGGCGGTGCCGGCGATCTCCACCTCGTCCTGGCCCACCCCCACGGTCTCCACCAGCACATAGTCCTTGCCCATGGCGTCCAGCACGGTGATCACCGCCCGGGCCGAGGCGGTGAGGCCGCCGAAATGCCCCCGGGTGGCCAGGGAGCGGATGAACACCCCTTCATCGGTGGCGTGGCGCTGCATGCGGATGCGGTCCCCCAAGATGGCCCCGCCGGAGAAAGGGCTGGTGGGGTCCACCGCCACCACCCCCACGGTCTTGCCTTGGGCCCGCAGATGCTGAATGAGGCGGTCGGTCAGGGTGCTTTTCCCCACCCCCGGAGAGCCGGTGAGCCCGACAATGTGGGCCCGGCCGCTGTGGGGGTAAAGTTGTTTCAGGACCTCCCGGGCCTCAGGGAGGCCGTCGTCCAGATCCCGCATCAGCCGGGCCGCGGCCCGGACCTCCCCGGAGAGGATGCGCTGGACCAGGTCAGCAGTGTTTTCCATGGGTTACCTCAATATGGGAAAAGAAACTCCCTCGATTTCACCGCGCCCGAGATTTCTGCAAAATTTTTTGGAGAAGGGCAAAAAAAGCAATTGATCACTGCCACTTTCCAAGCCCTATCCCTAACCCGGATTTAATGCCGCCCTCCCCGATTCCACCGCCTCAAAAAATCAGCAACGACATGGCGGCCACTGCGGCAATGACCCACAGGAGGTTCACCTCCCAGGCAATGAGGGCCCAGGCGGCCCCCAGCATGAGGGCCCAGGTCCTGAGATCCGTCAGGGTGGGCAGGGCCAAGGTGAGCGTGGTCCAGGTCAGCATGCCCGCCAGGGCCGCCAGCACTCCCCGGATGAAGGGCCGCACCCGGGGGCTGGATTTCACCTGCTCATATAAGGGGCTCAAGCCCACCACCATGAGGATGGGGGGGAGAAAAATGGCCACGGTGGCCACCGCCGCGCCCGCCGGGCCTTGAACGAGAAAGCCCGTGAAGGCCGCCAGAATGAGGAGGGGGCCGGGCGTCACATAGCTTAGGAGCAGGCCGTCCAGGAACTGGGGCAGGGTGAGCCACTGAAGGTGCTCCACCACCTCCCGCTGAAGCACCGGGATCATCACATAACCCCCGCCGAAACTGATGAGGCCCACCTTGGCCATGAGGGCCGCCAGCTGGGCCAGGAGGGGAGAGAGCTGCCTCAGTCCCAGCCAGAGCCCGCCGGCCCCGGCCACCAGGGCCATAACCACCCCCAGCTCCCGGAGAGAGCCCTTAGGGGCAGGCCTGCCGCTAGCCGCTTCTGGCCTTGGTTCCCTCGCCGAGGCCAGCGCCAGGCGCACCAGCCCGGCCCCCAAAAACACCGCCAGGTAATTCAGCCGGGCGGCAAAGGCTCCCAGGGCCGCCGCCGCCAGAACCAGGTCCGGCCAGGAGCGGCAGAAGTCTCGCCCCAGCCGCCAGAGGACCTGGAGGAGGAGGGCAATGACCGCGGCATTCAGACCCCGGGAAAGGACCTGGACCCAGGGGAGGTGGCCGAAGCGCACATAGAGCCCGGTGAGGCCGGTCATGAGGACAAAGGCCGGCAGGATGAAGCCGGCGGCCGCGGCCAGGGCTCCGGCGGGCCCCCGCAGGCGCTGCCCCACATAGGTGGCGAGCTGCACCACCGTGGCCCCGGGGAGCACCTGGCAGAAGGCCACCCCGTCCAGAAAATCCCGCTGGCCCAGCCACCCTTTGTCCTCCACCACCCGGCGGCGCAAAGGCTCGATCATGGCCAGCCCGCCGAAGGCGGTGAGGCCCAGGGAGAGGAAAGTGCCGAAGAGGCGGGCCAGACCGGGGGTGCGGGGATTCACGCCTCCTGCCGCCGGTCCACGATCCTCAAGGCCTTGCCTTCGCTCACCGGCAAGGTGTTGGGCTCCACCAGCTCCACCACCGGAGTGACCAGAAGCTCGCTCTTCAAGGCCTCGGTGATGCGCTTTCTCAGGCCGGTGAGATACTTCAGGTCCTCCTTAAAGAAGCTCTCCTTCACCTCCACCTTGACGGTCATGATGTCGTTGTAATCCCGGCGGCTGAGCTCCACCAGGTAATTGGTGTGCACCTCGGGCAGGGCCATGAGCACCTTCTCGATCTGCATGGGGAAGATGTTGACCCCCTTGATGATGATCATGTCGTCGGTGCGGCCCTGGATGCGGGAGAGGCGCCGCATGGCCCGGCCGCAGGGGCAGGGGGTCTCCTCGTAGGAGGCCAGGTCCCGGGTGCGGTAACGGATGAGCGGCATGCCCTCCCGGGTGAGGTTGGTGAACACCAGCTCCCCCACCACCCCGGGGGGCAGAGGCTCCAGCGTCTTCGGCTCCACCACCTCCAGGAGGAAGGCATCCTCCCAGACGTGCATGCCGTTTTGCTCCGGGCACTCAAAGGCCACGCCCGGGCCGTTCATCTCCGAGAGGCCGTAGGAGTTGTAGGCCTTGAGGCCATAGGCCGCCTCAATGCGCCGGCGCATGTCCTCGGTGTGAGGCTCGGCGCCGATGAAGGCGATGCGTAGGGGGAGCTCTTTGGGGTCCACCCCCATCTCGGCAAAGACGTTGAGGAGATACAGGGCGTAGCTGGGGATGATGTGCAGCACCGTGGTCTGAAACTGCTGCATGAGCTGCACCTGGCGGCGGCTGTTGCCGGCGCCGGCGGGGATGGTGAGGCAGCCCAGGCGCTCGCCGCCGTAATGGAACCCCAGGCCCCCGGTAAAGAGGCCGTAGCCCATCATGTTCTGGAAGACGTCCCCGGGCCGGACCCCGGTCATGTACATGGAGCGGGCCACCAGATCGGCCCAGGCCTCGATGTCGGCTCGGGTGTAATAGATGACCGTGGCCTGGCCGGTGGTGCCCGAGGAGGCATGCAGGCGCACCAGGCGCTCTTTGGGCACGGTGAGAAAATCCGGCCCCCGGGCCCGCAGGTCGTCTTTGACGGTGAAAGGCAGACGCCGGACATCCTCCAGGCTCTGGATATCCTCCGGCCGGAGGCCGGCCTCACTGAGCCGCTCCCGGTAAAAGGGGGACTGGTACGCCCGGGCCACGGTGGCCTTCAGGCGCTCCAGCTGCAGCTCCCGGAGCTTCTCCGGGGCCAGGGTTTCCACCTCAGGGTTCCAATACACGGGCCTCTCCCGATTGTTGGCGTCATCACCGGGGGGCGATCAGGGCTTCCGGCGCTTGAGGGAGCCCTCCATCAGGCCGCCCCCGGGAGAATGTGAAAAATCATTCATTTTTATCCCCTTCCCAGGGGGCTGTCAAGGAAGGCTCCGGGGCCCCGGGCTTTTGTTTGCCCCGGCGGGATTATTTTTTTAAGATGACAGTGAAGACCGCCAAGGTCTCCAAGGTTCACGAGCTCACAAGGAGGGGGCATGCGCCTCACTGTGGCCCAGGTGAATCCCACCGTGGGCGATATCGCCGGCAACCTGGCCAAACTCCAGGACGTGCTCGCCCAGGTGCCCGCCGACTGCGATCTCATCGTCTTCCCGGAACTGTATATAGTAGGTTATCCTCCCCGGGACCTTTTAGAGCGCCCGGCCTTGCTGGAGGGAGTGGAGCGGGCGCTGGCGGAGCTGAAGGGGCTGTCGGGGCGATACCCGGATCTGGGCCTCTTGGTGGGCGCCCCCCGCTCCACCGGCCAGCCCCGGGGCAAGGGAATGTATAATTCCGCCCTGCTCTTTTACCAGGGCCAGGTGGTGGGCTGCCGGGACAAGACGCTGCTCCCCTCCTACGACGTCTTTGACGAGACCCGCTATTTTGACCCCTCGCCGGTCATCAAGCCCGTGCCCTTCAAAGGGGTACGGCTGGGGATCACCATCTGCGAGGATGCCTGGGCCCAGGAGGAGAGCTGGTGCTCCCGGCTGTATTCCCACGACCCGGTGCGCCTGCTGGCGGAGCAGGGAAGCGAAATCTTCATCAACCTGTCTGCTTCCCCTTTTCAGGTGGGCAAGGAAGAGGTGCGTTACCGCCTCATGGGCCGCCACGCCCGCAAGTACGGCCGCCCCTTTGTGTATGTGAATCAGGTGGGGGGCAACGACGAGCTCATCTTCGACGGCCGCAGCCTGGCCTTCGACAGCCGGGGGGACCTATTGGCGGTGCTGCCGGCCTTTGAAGAGGCGGTGGTGACGGTGGACCTGACCCGGGCCGGCACTCCGGGCCTGTACGAGCCCCAGGAACCCATCGCCTCGGTGTGCGACGCTTTGATCCTGGGCTTGAGGGATTACCTGCGCAAATGCGGCTTTCGGCAGGTGGTGGTGGGCCTCTCCGGCGGGGTGGATTCCGCAGTGGTGGCCACGGTGGCGGTCAAGGCCCTGGGACCGGAGAACGTCCTGGGGGTGGCCATGCCCTCCCCTTATTCCTCCCCCGCCTCCCTGGCAGACGCCCGCACCCTGGCCGCCAACCTGGGGATTGAGCTCAAGGTGGTGCCCATCACCCCCATTTATGAGGCCTATAAAAGGAGCCTGGGGGAGCACTTCCCGGTGGAGCCCATCGACGTCACCTTGGAGAACATCCAGGCCCGCATCCGGGGCAACATTCTCATGGCCTTCTCCAACCGCTTCGGGCACCTGGTGCTCTCCACCGGCAACAAAAGCGAGCTGGCGGTGGGCTACTGCACCCTGTACGGCGACATGAGCGGCGGGCTGGCACTCCTGGCGGACGTGCCCAAGACCATGGTCTATGAGCTGGCCCGCTACCTCAACCGGGAGCGGCCCCTCATCCCTGAGTCCATCCTCACCAAAGTGCCCTCCGCGGAACTGCGCCCCGATCAGAAGGACCAGGACACCCTGCCGCCCTATGAGATCCTGGACCAGATCATCCAGCTTTACCTGGTGGAGTCCCGCTCGGCCCAGGAGATCATCGCCCAGGGGTTTGCGCCGGAGACGGTGCGCTGGGTGATCAAGGCCATCGACCACAACGAATACAAGCGCCGCCAGGCGGCCCCGGGTCTCAGGGTCACCTCCAAGGCCTTCGGCATGGGCCGCCGCTATCCCATCGCCGCCAAATATTATGATTATTGAGGAGAAAGCCGGGGGAGGGCCAGGGATGACACATCCCTGCCCTCCCCCGGCACCCCCTCCCAACCCTTTATGGGATTGGGGGAGGGGGCGTGGGGGAGGGGGCAAGGGGCAACAGCTCCTTGGCCCCCTCCCCCACAAACTCACATGGCCTTGGGAACCCGGGGGTCGGAGGTGGGGCCGGGCTCCGGGACAGAAGGCGGCAAGGGGGAGGATCCCTCCTCGCCCGGCAGGGGGTAAAACGGCGCCGGGGTGGCCTCCAGGCCGGAGGAGCCCCCCGGAGGCTGGGAAGGGGAGGGCATACCGCCCTGGGGGCCCCGGAAAGTGGAGGGCGGCTTGAAGCGCTGGTCCAGATCCGGGGGCGGCAGGGTGAAGCCCTTGGCCGAGGGGCCTTCATAGCCCTCCGGTAGGCCCGGACCGGGCAAGCCCCGGCCGCCCCGGGCCGCCGGCGGCCCGCCGGGAACCTGGGCCATCTTGAAGGCAGAGGGGTCCAGGCGTTGCAGGGCCAAAGGCGCCTGGGTGCGTCTCCACGGCCCCTTGACGCTTTTGCTCACATACCAGATCCCCTCCCAGAGGAAGTAATATTGCCCCCGGTAGCGGAAGACATCCGTGGGGATGTTGGGGGCATAATAAACCTGGGGAGAGCCGGGAGCCGGCAGCCACCGGGGGGTCACTTCCGGGGGCACCGGGATGATGCGAGGGCTCTGGGCCCACCCCGGGGCGGCCCAGATCAACGCCGCCGCCATGAACGCCAGGAGCCAGGGACCGCCTGGCATGCCCCACCTCTCATTTCGGGACAAGAGGGCCGTTTTCCCCGGCGCCTCCCTCAGCCGCCGCCTCAGCGCCATGCTTTCCCTCCTCCGGGTAACGGGGGCTCCTCTTCATCATCGGCTCCCCCGGGCGAAAAGTTCAGCCGAGCCGACACCTCAGTCCTCGGGGATGGTGCGCCGCCGGCCCACGCTCAGGTCGTGGATGGGGATGAGGATGTCCCCCAACTCCCGGACCCGCTGGGCGCTCTCGTAGGCCTCCAGGAGATTGAGGTGCACGCCTGGCGGCACCACCGGCCCGGAGCTCGGGAAATTCTGGTCATTGCAGCAAAAGCCGGTGATCACCGCCCGGCCCTTGGGGGTGTCCACCACCACGGATTGGCCCCCCACGGTGTGGCCGGGAGTGAGGACCACCCGGATGCCGGGGACGATCTCCGCGTCCCCGTCCACCGTCACCACCTCATTCTCATCCAGCAGATCCGGGAAATAGCGGTGGTCCACCGGGTGGGGGTTTTTGAAAAACTCATACTCTCGCTTTTGCACATAGACCCGGGCGTTGGTGCATTTGTAATCGTTTTCGCAGTGATCGTTGTGGAGATGGGTGTGGATGATGATGTCGATGTCCTCAGGTTTGAGCCCGAATTTGGCCAGGGCGTCCTCGAATTCCAGGATTTCCAGGCCCAGCTCCTCTTCTGCGCCCGGGGGCACCATGAACTGCTCCATGCCGGTGTCCACCAGGATGCGCTCGGGCCCGCCTTCCAGATAAAAGACATAGATGGGCAGGTAAATCCGTTTGCCGTAGCCCTTGAGGTAGGTCATGATGCCCTGGTCGGTCTCGTTGATGCCCACCACCAGGGGGTGGAGATGGTAAACCGCCATATGCCGCTCCTTTTTAGTGTGATAAAGGCTCCGGGAGAGGGGGCCAGGGGTCGCGGACCCCTGCCCCTTCTCCCAGGCCCTCTCCCCCCACTCTTTAATTTATTAATTTAATCGAGACCTTGGCCTCGATTGCCCAAAACTTCAGGGCGTTAGGGAAGGGACTTGGGGGGCGGGGGTCCGCTGACCTCCCCGCTCTCCGTTCAAAATTTGCCCTAGCCTCAATTTAAGACTAAAGGTCATAATACACCCTATGAAAAATTCCGGGCAGAGGTTGCCGGAAAAATTTTTCGCCGGATGCCTGGCGCCCCCGGGTTTATGAGAGTAACTGGAGATGATGTCCAGAATCCCGCCAAAAAGGAGTGGCATCCATGGCAAGACTTTTGCGGCAGCATGGCTCTCTTGTGGCCCTGGCGGCCCTGCTGGTGGTGGCGCTGGCCTGGCCGGCGGCAGCCCAACCCGGCCGCGGCCGGGGCATGATGGCCCAGCTCACCCCGGAGCAGGCGGCCCAGGTCTTTGACCTGCGCCAGAAGTTCATGAACGACACCGCCGCCCTGCGCAAGGAGATGTTCGTCAAGCGGGCCGAGCTCATGGCCCTGTGGCAGGCGGAGAACCCGGACGAGAAGGCCATTACCGCCAAGCTGAAGGAGCTCAACGCCCTGAAGGGCCAACTGATTGAAAAGGGCGTGGCCCATCGCCTGGCCCTGAAGAAGATCGCCCCCCAGGCGGCCATGTGGGGCATGGGCGGCGGCTGGGGTTGCGGTATGGGCATGGGCATGGGTAAAGGCTGGGGCATGGGCCCGGGAATGGGCCGCGGCATGGGTCCGGGACCGATGTCTCCTCCCGGACCAGGTCCCAGAAGTGACGTGGATTTAGGGTTTGGAGAAGAGGTTCTGGCCTTCGAACCCGGCCTGGAATAACCCTTGAGCCCGGCCCCGGCAGGGGCCTCTGGATGCGGGGGAAGGGTCCTGAAGGGGATCCTTCCCCTTTCTTTGTCCGTGCTGCCAGTTACGTCACCTTCCCGATTTCTTCCTTGCACTTCAGCCCCTTACACCTTAAATTAAAGTTGTTGAGAAAAACTTTTCGAGAATGAGGCCAAGGGATTGCCGCCTCTGCCATCTCCTCTCCCTTCACCCCTTATGGGAAGGAGTGGGAGGCGAGGGGTTATTTCTGCCACACTTTCAGCCTCATTTCCATGCGAGGGAAAAACCGGGACAGGGTCTGGGAGCTCCCTGATTATATCCCTGCCCTTGAGAGAGAAAAGCAAGCCGATGACCGTGTTGCCCATCCGCCTCTATCCTGATCCGGTGCTGTTGACCCCGGCCCGGGAGATCACCGATATCAACGGGGAGCTGCAGGCCCTCATTGACGCCATGGCGGCCACCATGTATCACGCCCCGGGCCTGGGGCTGGCCGCCAACCAGGTGGGGGAGCTCAAGCGCCTCATCGTCTTTGACGTGGACCAGAAGGAGGGCTCGCCCCGCCTGCAGGTGCTCATCAACCCGGTCCTCACGGCCCAGGAGGGGGAGATCGTCTATAATGAAGGCTGCCTGTCGGTGAAGGACTTTTCCGCCGAGGTGCGCCGGGCCGCCCGGGTGTGCGTGGAGGGCTTCGACCGGGAGGGCCGCCCCGTTTGTCTGGAGGCGGAGGGGCTCCTGGCCATTGTGCTGCAGCATGAGCTGGATCACCTGGAGGGCAAGCTCTTCCTCGACCGCATCAGCCGCCTGAAAAAGAATCTGTACATAAGGCGGCTGAAAAAACAGCAGCGGGAAGCCGCGGCGTGAAGCGCCCTTTGCGGCTGATCTTCTTCGGCACCCCGGACTTTGCGGTGCCCACCCTGGAGGCCCTGGCCGCAGCCGGGGAGGAGGTAGCCGCGGTGGTCACTCAGCCGGACAGGCCCAAGGGGCGCGGACAAAGACCTACGCCGCCGCCGGTGAAGGTGCGGGCCCAAGCCCTGGGCCTGCCGGTCCTGCAGCCCACCCGGCTCAAGGATCCGGAGTTTTTGGGGGAGCTTCAGAATCTGGCCCCGGAGCTCCTGGTGGTGGCCGCCTACGGCCGCCTGCTGCCCCCGGAGCTGCTGGCGCTTCCCGAGGTGGGCTGCCTCAATGTCCATGCGTCGCTTTTGCCCCGCTACCGGGGGGCGGCGCCGGTGGCGTGGGCCCTCATCCACGGCGAGACCGAGACCGGCGTCACCATCATGTGGATGGTGGAGGAGCTGGACGCCGGGCCCATCTTTCTCCAGGAGCGGGTGCCCATCCGCCCCGAGGACAACGCCGGTACCTTGAGCGCCCGGCTGGCGGAAGTGGGGGCGCACCTATTGGTAAGGGCCCTGGAGCATCTCAGGCGGGGGGAGGCCATCAAAATCCCGCAGCCCGACAGCGGGGTGACCTACGCTCCCCCCCTCACGCCCGAGATGCAGCGCCTGGACTTCACCTGGGAGGCCAAGGCAGTGGCCGGCCGCATCCGGGGGCTGGACCCGGAGCCCGGGGCTTACACGCTCTTCCAGGGGCAGCGCCTGAAGCTCTTCGGCGCCCGGGTGGCCAAAGAGACGGGCTCCGAGGCGCCGCCAGGCACCGTGCTGGGCCTTACCCCCGACGGCCTGGAGATCGCCTGCGGGCACGGCACGGTCACGGTGCGGGAGCTGCAGATGCCCGGCCGCAGACGCCTGCCGGCGGCGGATTTCCTGAGGGGGCGCCCCTTGGTGGGCGACATTCTGGGACACGACTAAATGCCGGACACCCCGACCTTAAACGGCGGCAACTCCTTCAAGCCTCAGAAACGCACCTTTCTCGGGCTGCTCGTCCTCACCGCTTTCCTCTTCATCCTGCTTTTGGGTCTCCTGTGGTATGTCCCGTATGTGGGGCTGCAGACCCTGCATCCCCGTCTGCCCCTGATTTTGGGCCTGCTCTTTGCCGGCTTGGCCCTGGCGGTCCTTTTTGCCGTGGGCATTCTCGGCCTCACTGTGGCTTTGGGCCGGGATCTGCCCTTTTCCCGCTCCCTTCGGGGCCTGCTCATCAAGCTGCTTTTGCCCCTCATGAGCGGCGTGGGGCAGGTCCTGGGCATCAGCAAGGACCGGGTGCGCCGCTCCTTCATCGAAATCAACAACCAACTGGTGCTGGCGCAGCGGCCCCGGGCCACTGCGGAGCAGATGCTGCTCCTCATGCCCCACTGTCTGCAGTTTCATGAATGCCAGTTCCGCATCACCGGCAACGTCCTGCACTGCAAGCGCTGCGGCAAGTGCCCCATCAAGGGCCTGGCGGAGCTCTCGGAGAAATACGGCGTCGGCCTGGCGGTGGCCACCGGCGGCACCCTGGCCCGGCGCATCGTGGTGGAGCGCCGCCCCCGCCTCATCATCGCGGTGGCCTGCGAACGGGACCTGGCCAGCGGCATCCAGGACAGCTATCCCCTCCCCGTGTTCGGCATCACCAATCAGCGCCCCTTCGGCCCCTGCTACGACACCCAGGTGGACCTGGCCCGGGTGGAGGAGGCCCTGACCACCTTTCTCCTGCCGTCCCCGGGCACCCCGGAGAAACCGACGCCCTGAGGGCCTGATTGGCCTTCGTGGCGAAAGGGCCAGGGATCAAGGATTCCTGCCCCTTCACCCAAACCCAATCCCCACCCCATCTCTCTGGCCGGGATTTGGTGCACATTGACTCGGGTTCCGCCACCCTTTAAGATGGAACCATAAAAAGAGGCCTGATGGGAGAGGGGGCCAGGGACCAATGGCTCTCGCCCCCTCTCCCAGACCCTCTCCCGCAACTCCACCATAGGCCTGTTTGGGAGGGCAGCCAGGCTTCCCCTCACAACAAGGATACGCCAGTCATGGGACTCATCAAAACCCCCCGGGCTTTGGTAGAGGAGGTCCTTGAGCGGGCCGACATCCGGGTCAACGGCAGCCGGCCCTGGGACCTCCAGGTGTACGATGAGCGTCTCTTCAGCCGGGTGCTCCGGGAAGGCTCCTTGGGGCTGGGGGAGTCCTACATGGACGGCTGGTGGGAGGCGGAACGCCTGGATGAGTTCTTCACCAAAGTCCTGGCTGCGGACCTGGAGAGGGAGAACTTCGGCCGGGTCAAAAAGCTCCTCCTCAGCGCCGGGCAGGTGCTCCTCAATCCCCAGCGGCGCTCCCGGGCTTACCACATCGGCGAGCACCACTACGACATCGGCAACGACCTCTATCAGGCCATGCTGGACAAGAGGCTGGTCTATTCCTGTGCCTACTGGCGGGACGGCGCCCGCAACCTGGACGAAGCCCAGGAGGCCAAGCTGGACCTGGTCTGCCGCAAGCTCTATCTCAAGCCCGGCCAGCACGTGCTGGACATCGGCTGCGGTTGGGGGAGCTTCGCCCGATTCGCCGCCGAGCGCTATCAGGTGAGGGTCACCGGGGTGACCGTGTCCCGAGAGCAATTGACTTTGGGCCAGGAACTCTGCGCCGGCCTGCCGGTGGAGCTGCAATACCGGGATTACCGGGAGATCACCGGCACTTACGACCACCTGGTCTCCATCGGCATGTTTGAGCACGTGGGCTACAAGAATTACCGCACCTTCTTTCAGGTGGCCGCCCGGCACCTGAAGGAGGACGGCCTCTTTCTGCTGCACACCATCGGCAGCAACATCTCCAGCCGCACTCTCGACCCCTGGTTTGAGAAATACATCTTCCCCAATTCCATGATCCCCTCCGCGGCCCAGATCGCCCAGGCGGTGGAGGGCCTCTTTGTCATTGAGGACTGGCACAACTTCGGCCCCGATTACGACCCCACCTTGATGGCCTGGTATGACAATTTCCAGTGCCACTGGGAGACCTTAAAGCCCAGCTACGGCGAGCGTTTCTTCCGCATGTGGAAGTATTACCTGCTGTCGGCGGCCGCCACCTTCCGGGTGCGCAAGAACCAGGTGTGGCAGATTGTGCTGTCCAAGCGGGGCGTGCCCGGCGGCTACCGCTCCCTGCGCTGACCTGAGCCGCTGATGGCATCGCCGCCTGCCGCCCGGGACCTGGCCCTGTGGGTGCTCAGCGAGGCCAATCGGCGGGGCGTGTGGGTGGAGGAGGCCCTGGCCACGGTCCTGCGGCGCCATCCGGGGCTGCCTGC
This sequence comes from Desulfobaccales bacterium, assembly GCA_037481655.1. Lineage (NCBI taxonomy): Bacteria > Pseudomonadati > Thermodesulfobacteriota > Desulfobaccia > Desulfobaccales > Desulfobaccales bacterium. The sequence goes on from JBBFLF010000003.1 coordinate 170,231, forward strand.
CGCCGAGCGGGCCCTCCTTCTGGAGCTGGTGCAAGGGGTCAAACGCTGGGAGATCCGGCTGGATTGGGTGCTGCGCCATTTCCTCCCCCAGCCCCTGAAGAAGCTCCACCCCCGGGTGCTGCTCATCCTGAGGCTGGGTGCCTACCAACTTCTGTTCCTGGATCGCATTCCGGCCCGGGCCGCCATCCATGAGGCGGTGTCCCAGGCCAAGGCGGCCAGGCTCCCCGCAGTCCATGGCGGCCTCGTCAACGCGGTGCTGCGCCGCCTGGCAAAAGAGGGGCCGCCGCCCCTGCCCCCGAAAGAGCCCGACCCGGTGGCCCACCTGAGCCTGGCCCACGCCCACCCGGAGTGGCTGGTGCGGCGCTGGCTTGAGCGGCATGGCCTTACCGAGACCGAGGCCCGGCTGGCGGCCAATAATCACCACCCGCCCCTCACCGTGCGGGTGAACACTCTGAAGACCACGCCGGCGGCCCTGAAGGCGCGGTTGACAGCGGAAGGGATCACAGCCGAGCCCACAAAATATTATCCCCATGGGCTAGTGCTCACCCACTGGCGCACGCCGCCCCCGGAAGCTCCATCGCACCGGGAGGGCCTGTGGCGCTTCCAGGATGAGGCGGCCATGCTGGCGGGGCTGCTTCTGCCGCTCTCCCCGGGGGACCGGGTCCTGGAACTGGGAGCCGGCCGGGGCGGCAAGAGCACCCATTTGGCGGAGCGCCTGGGAAATCAGGGGTTGGTGGCGGCGGTGGAACTGAATCCGGCGCGCCTCAAAGACCTGCGCCGGGCGCTGAGGGCCTGGGGCGCCACCGTAGTGGCCCCGCTCCGGGCCGATGCCGGGAAGGCCTTACCTTTCCGGGAGGCCGCCGGTGACGCCGCCCTGTTGGATGTGCCCTGCTCCGGGCTGGGGACCATCAGGCGCCATCCGGAGATCAAAACCCGCCTCATTGAGGCCGATCTGGCCACCTTTCCGCCCCGGCAGCTCCGGATGCTTACGGCTGCGGCCCCCGTGGTGCGGCCGGGAGGGTGGCTGCTGTATCTCACCTGCACCACCGAGCCGGAGGAAAACGAGGCGGTGGTGGCGGCTTTCCTGGCGGAGCACCCGGAATTCCGCCATATGGCCGACCTGGACCTCTTTCCCGCTCCGGTGCGCCCCTTCATTGAGGCCGAGGGCTGGTTCCGCACCTCCCCCGCAACCCACGGGCTGGACGGCTTCTTCGGGGCTCTGCTGCGCAAAGCCGGCTAAGCGGGGGCGCTCCCTGCGGGTCTTCTCAGGCCCAGATACACCAAAGGAATAAGGGCCAGACTGATGGCCCCGGAAATGATAAGCGGCCAGCCGTAGCCCCAGGCGGCGCCCAAGGGCCCGAAGATGAGGGAGCCGGTCAGCACCCCCAGGGTGGTGGTGAGGGAGATGAGGCCGGAGTTGCCGCCGATGCGGTCCACATGAAAGAGCCGGGCGATGGTGGTGTAGGTGAGCATGGCGATGAAGCCGTCCCCCACACCGTGCACCAACCGCCAGGCAAAGGACCAGGCCAAGGGGGGCTGGGTCATGCAGAGGTGCCCCAGCCCGGAAGTGGCCAGGCCCAGGATGAGAAACACCAGCGGCGGCAGGCGCCCCTCCAGAAAGCGGCCGTAGACGTAGGAGGTGAGGGCCACGGTGCCGAACTCCCCGGCCAGGTACAGGCCCATGCCCCACGGCGTCAGTCCCAGGCCCTCCTGCAGGAAAAGGCCCAGGCTGGTGCCCTCGGCGCCCCAATGCAGGGTGAAGAGAAAGAGCCAGAGGGCGAAGAAGAGCACCGGGCCGCGGTGGAAATCCCGGGCGTACTGGCCAAGCTCAATACGCTGACCCCGGGTGCGGGGCAAAAAGAAGGTGAGGCAGAAGAGGCAGATGAGTCCCAGGGCGAAGAGGCGGAAGAGCGTAGGGAAGGGGAGGGTCTGGAGGATGAGCCCGCCCAAAAGAATCCCCACCAGCATGCCGCTCATGCGCCAGGCGTTGTAGCCGCCGAAGCGCCGGGCCTCGCCACCGGGATTGTCCTTGAAGAGGAGGATGTCCAGGGATTGCCGGAAGAGCTGCAGGCTCAGGCCGAACAACCAGAAGACCGCCAGGAAGGGCCAGAAATCGGTGACTGCGGCCAGCCCGAAGAGGCTCACGGCGGTGGCCCCCAGCCCCACCTGGGTGAGGAGCCGGGCCGGATAGCGGTCCCCGGTGACCCCCACCGGGAAGGAGACCACCAACGAGGTGATGCTGAGGACGGCGTAAAGGAGGCCGATGCGGGCGCCGCTGAACCCCAGCGTGCCCTTGAGATACAGGGGCAGGAAGAAATAGAGGGCGGCGATGACCAGCGCGTAAGCGCCGATGAAGACATTCAGCAGCAACCGCGTCAGCGCTCCAGGGCCTTCTGATTCAGGCGCACTTCCATGGCCCGCGCCGGGCAGACCACGCAGCACATCTCACAGGCGCTGCACTTGGCGGCGTCGAAGGCCACCGACATCTCCGGCCGCTCCACATACAGGGCCCCGGAGGGGCAGATGGCGGTGCAGGTGCCGCATTGGTAGCAGCGCTCCTCATTGCGCCGCACCTCATGGGCCACCCGCTGCACCTTGACGCCGGCCTCCTTGAGATACTTGATGCCGCGGCGGAAGTTCTTGGGGTGGCCTTTGAGCTCCATGACAATCAGCCCCTCCTTGCGAGGGGTGATGGTGGCCTTGAGGAGGTTGAATTCCAGGTCAAAGTCCTTGACCAGGCGGTAGATGATGGGTTTGTCCACCACCTCCTTGGAAAACCGCAAAATGAGCATTTCGGCGTGCATGATAGTTTCCTTGCCAGGGACGCCCGGGATGACTTCCAGCCCTGTATAAAGGGGCAACCTCAGCTGGCAGTTATTCATCTCTTCTGGGAGAGGGGGACAGGGATCACCGACCCCTGCCCCCTCTCCCAGACCCACTCCCCCAACCCCCTAATGATGGCGGCAGGGGAGTGTAAGCCTTGACGGCAATTACGAAACCTCCAACGAGCCTTACACCAGCCCGCCGAAACGGCGCTGCCAGGCGTGGGCCAGCTCCGGCAGGCTGATGTCTATGATTTTACTAGAATTATGAGCAAGGCGGAAGGTCTGGTCGGGGCGCACCCGGCCCAGGTAGGTGAGGGGGCTCCCCTGAAAGAGGGCCTCCACCTCCCGGCGGTGCTCCGGGGCCACACTGATGAGAAACCGCCCGGCGGACTCGGAGTAAAGCGCCGCATGCACCGGCCCCTGAGGGAGGACTGGACTCACCTCCGCCTCCACCCCCAGGCCGGCGGCCAGGCTCACCAAGGCCAGATGCACCCCCAGGCCGCCCCGGGTGAGGGCACGGCAGGAGGCAATGAGCCCTTGGCCGAGAGCCTCCTCCAGCTTGCGATAATACGGCAGGAACTCGTCGCTCCGGACTTGGGGCACACTCAGGCCGGTATAGCCTAAAAGTTCGTAAAGCTCCGAGCCCCCCAGCTCGTGGCGGGTCCGGCCCAGGACATAGAGGTGATCGCCCGGGGCCTTGAGCTCGGGGCTCACCACCCGGGTCAGATCGCTGATGGGGGCCACGCCGGTGAAAAACAGGGTGGGGAGGCCGGAGACCCGGTGGGTTTCGCCGAAGGCCCCGGGGTGCACCCCATCCACATACATGCTGTCCTTGCCGGAGAGCAAAGGCACGCCATAGGCGAGGCACAGTTCCTTCACCGCCCGGCAGGCCCGAATCAGCTGGGCCGCCTTGAACTTGCCGTCGGGGTTGCGCTCCGGATGGTATTCAATGCTGGGCCAGCAGAAGTTGTCCACCCCGCCCAGGTGCTCCAGGGAGGCGCCCACCGCGAGCAGCCGGCGCACCGCTTCGTCAATGGTCACCGCGGCCATATGATAGGCGTCGATGCGGCTGTAGGCGGGGTTCAGGGCCACCGCCACCGCCAGGCCGCGATGGGAGTCCAGCCGGGGCCTGAGCACCGCAGCGTCCACCGGGATGGGCCACACCCGGCCTGCCAAGGGCTTGAGGACGCTTCCCCCTTGCACCTCGTGGTCGTATTGCCGGGGGATCCACTCCCGGGAGCAGAGATTGGGACGGTCCAGCAGGGTGAGGAGGAGGCTTGGGTGATCCTGCACCTCTCCCACGACCGGCTCCGTCAACCGCATCTCCGGCGGAATCCACTCCGCCTCGAATTCCCAGGGCGGGAAGTCCTGCTCCAGGAAAGAAAGTTCCACCGCGGCGCAGGGTTTCTCGCCGTAGCGCACCGTCAGCAAGCCGGTGTCAGTGAAGCGACCGATGGCGGCCACCTCCACCTCGTGTCGCCGGGCCAGCTCCTCAAAGGCGGCCACCTCCTCCGGGGCCACCCCCACCACCATGCGCTCCTGGGATTCGGAGACCCAAATCTCCCAAGGGTCCAGGCCGGTGTATTTCAGCGGCACCTGGTCCAGCCAGACCTCGGCGCCCCCGGCCAGCCGGGCGGATTCGCCCACGGCGCTGGAGAGCCCGCCGCCGCCGCAGTCGGTGATGAAGCGGATATAGCCCCGGTCCCGGGCCTCCAGCAAAAAGTCGTGCAGCTTCTTTTGGGTGTAGGGGTCGCCGATCTGCACGTGGCCCGCGGGGGTGCCGGGGGTGGCCACCTCCGAGGAGGCGGTGACCCCGTGGATGCCGTCGGCGCCCACCCGGCCGCCGCACATGAGGATGACGTCTCCGGGCCGGGCCGCCTTGGAGAACCCCGCCCGGCCGGCCACCTCCCGGGGTAGAAGCCCCACCGCGGCCACAAAGACCAGGCATTTGCCCAGGTAACTTTCGTCAAAATAAAGCGCCCCGGCCACCGTGGGGATGCCGCTTTTGTTGCCGCCGTCCCTCACACCTTCGATGACTCCGTCCAGAAGCCGCCGGGGATGGAGCCGCGGGGTCAGCGGCCCGGGGTAGTCCCGGGGGCCGACGCAGAAGCCATAAAGGCCGGCGATGAGTTTGGCGCCCTGGCCGGTGCCCAGGGGATCCCGGTACACCCCCACAATGCCGGTGAGCGAGCCGCCGTAGGCCTCCAGATTGGAGGGGGAGTTGTGGGTTTCCCCCTTGATGACGTAAGCAAACTCCTCATCAAAGGCGCCCACCCCGGCGTTGTCCCACAGGACCGAGAGCACCCAAGGCTTTTCCTTGGCCAGGGCCAGGGTGGGGGCCTTGATGCACTGCTCAAAGGGGTTGTCCAGGAGGAAGCGCTCGCCGGTGGCCAGATCGGTGTAATGGAACCGCCCCCGGAAGGTGTTGTGGTTGCAGTGGTCGCTCCGGGCCTGGGCAATGTACTCCAACTCCACGTCGGTCAAAGGCCCCAGCCCCAGCTCCCGCCGCCGGGCCAGCACCGCCGGCCGGGAGAAATACTCCAGGATGACGGGCAGGTCCTGCTCCCGCAAGGCCAGGTGGCGGGCGGCGCTTAAGGCCGCCAGCTCCTCCGGGAAAGCGAGGGGGAATTCCTGCACCTGGGGGGTGTGGGCCAGCTCCACCCTGGGAAGGATGAGACCCACCCCCAGCGCGGGGTCCCAGTCGGCCCGGGAATAGACGCGGTATTCCTGGATGAGGTCGTTGGCCAGAAGCTCCCGGGCCAGGCGCTCCACCTGCGACCGGGAAAGCTCCGCGCCCTTGAGGACATAGAGCCGGGAGGTATAGACCTGGGCTTCAGGAGGCAGGGGCCGGTTCAAAAAGGCGGCGATGGCCTCTTTCGCCACCGCGCCGGCGGTATCCCGGACTCCTGGCCGGAAGCCCACCCACACCGCCCAGTCCAGGTCCCGGGCCAGGGGGGTGTAGCTGCTCACCTGGGTCACCGGGTTGGTGAAGATTTCCGTGCGCACCGCTTCCCACTCCGCCGGCGTGAGGTCCAGATCCAGGGTGAGGAGGCGGATGACGCGCACCTCTGACAAAGAAAAGCCGAAATATTCCGAGGCCTTGCGGGCCACGGCGGCGCCTTCCGCGTCCGGGAGTTCCGGCCGCCAGGCGATCTCCAGGCGCTGGGTCATCGGGGTTTACGCCTTCCAGCCCCGTTGCCTTGGCCCCCGCTCCCAAACAGGGACGGGGGAACCAAGGCTGTCAGGGCTTAAGATGGAGAATGAAGAGATGTTGTCCGAATATATCTTAAAGGCAGGGGACAGGAAAGAGAAAGGAGGTGCCTGGAAGGGATTGCCCCGGCCAGAATAAGGGAGAAGTCTTATCCGGAGGCCGCCATCCCCTCCAAAATGGACCGACGTCGGGAGGGTGGATCAGGAAACTTGCCGCGCCCAGCCGGAGGAGCCGCCCCTCACAGGCTAAAAAACTATCTCGTGAGCCATCCCGAACCGTTGCTGGAGGCACCGCTGCCGGGGCCGTCAGGAAAACAGGAGCTGGGCCGGGCCGTAAAAGCGGTTCATGATCACCTGGCCCAGATAGATCACCGAGGCGAAGATGGCCAGGGCAATGCCGGCGATGAGGAGGCCGTACTCCACGCTGCTGGCGCCATCGTCCGCCTGCCATAAGCCGAGGAGGGGAATCCGGGGGATCATGGGGGGCTCCCTTCACAGAACTTTTACTCCCTCATCGGCATTTGGGACTGTTAACTTAAAACTTTTCCGCCGGCCGGCTCCGCAGGCGCTGAAGCAGCCCCGAGGTGGAATACCCCGGGACAAAGGGGATGATCACCACGCGGCCGCCCCGGGCCAGCACCTCCTCCCGCCCTGCCACCTCCTCGGGGCGGTAATCGCCGCCTTTCACCAGCACGTCGGGCCCCAGCTCCCGGATGAGCTCCCGGGGGGTGTCCTCGGGGAAAAGCACCACCCGGTCCACACAGGCCAGGGCGGCCAGCACCCGGGCCCGGTCGGCTTCGGAATTGAGAGGTCTGTCTGCTCCCTTGCCTAGTCGCCGCACCGAATCGTCGGTGTTTACCGCCACGATGAGAGCGTCCCCCAGAGCCCGGGCCGCCTCCAGATACTCCACGTGGCCCCGGTGCAGGAGATCAAAGCAGCCATTGGTGAAGACCACCCGCCGGCCCTGGGCCTGCTCGGCCTTCACCCAGCGGGCCGCCTCCTCCCGGTTAATGATTTTCCCTGCCGTCATGACGTGTCCATCTGCCCCCATTTTATCGGGGCCCATGATGGTGGAAATGGCGATTACCCAAGGTTAAGGGGTTGGGGGAGAGGGGAGGGGAGAGGGGGGAGGGGCCACCGCCCCCTGATTCCATCTCCCCAAGCTCCCTGCCCCAGCCTCAGCTTATTCGGCCCGGAAGCCCGGCGGCGCCACCCGGGCCACGGTGAGAACCCGCACCTCCCGGGCTCCGGCGGCCAGAAGCGCCCGGCTGCACTCCCTAACGGTGGCCCCGGTGGTGTAGACGTCATCCACCAACAGCACGTTTTTCCCTTTTACCACTTCCGGCCGCCGGACGGCAAAAGCCCGGCGCACATTCTCCCGGCGGGCTTTGGGGCTGAGGCCGGTCTGCGGCTGGGTGTGGCGGGTGCGCACCAGGGTGTCCCTGAGCAGCCGGGCGGGGAGGGCCTGAGCCAGCAGCAGGGCCTGGTTGAAGCCCCGCTCCTTAAGCCGGCGCGCATGGAGCGGCACCGGCACAATGAGGTCAGCAGCAGCGGCGAACTCCCGGCAGGCGGGGGCCGTCAGCCAATGGCGCAGGAGCGGCAGGTATTCCAGGCGGCGGTGATACTTGAACTGCTTGATGGCCTGGCCCGTGAGACCGTCTTCCTCATAGACCACCGCGGCCCGGGCGGCGGCGAAGGGCGGGGGTTCCTTCAGGCACCAGCCGCAGGGGCGGTCTGGCCCCTGACGGTGAAGAAAGAGGCGGCCGCAGCGGGGGCACAGGGGGCTTTGCACCCGGATGACCCAGGCCTCGCAAGCGGGACAGAGAGCAGCCGGAGCCTGGGGCTCCACTGCCTCCCCGCAGAAGAGGCACAGCCGGGGGAGGAAAAAATCCAGGGCGTAAGTGGCGAGATTCCTAAGGGAGTCCTTCAGCGAGGCGAGGAGCATGCCCCTCACCGGAGGCGGGCCGCCAGGCGGCGGGCCAGGGTCTCGGCGTGTTCACAGAGCTCCTCCACCTCGGCCTCGCTCAGGCCCGCACCCAGGGCCACGCGGCGGGCTTCCTCCCGAGTAATGAGATCACCCGGCGCGTGGGCGTCGGTGTTGACGGTGAGGGCGGCCCCGGCGGCCAGGGCCAGCTTGGCCACCCGGCCGTTGGCCAAAGAGTGGCCTTTGCGGGCGGAGAGCTCCAGAGTGATGCCCCGGGCCGCAGCCAGGCCCGCTTCCTCCGGGGTCAGAAGCCCGGGGTGGGCCAGGATGTCGATGTCGGCCTCCAGGGCGGCCCGGTTGGTGCCCGGCGCCACCGGCTCCACCAGGGTCTCGCCGTGAATGACGATGAGGGGCACCCCCAGCTCCCGGGCCTGGGCCACCAGATCCCCAATCTGCTCCGGCGGCACGTGGGTGAACTCCAGCCCCGGAATGAGCACCGGCGCCAGCCCCCGGTTGAGGCTGGCCGCGGCCACCTCCAGGCGGGCAAAGACCTCCCGGAAATTGCTGGCGTCCACGTGGTCGGTGATGCCCAGGTAGCGGTAGCCCTTCACCTGGGCCCGGCGCCACAGCTCTGCGGGGATGAGCTCCCCGTCGCTGTTTAAGGTGTGGGTGTGCAGGTCAATCATGGAAATGGAAAAAGGGCCGCCGGTCTTCGGCCCTCAACTGCCTCCCCGGCTGTGGCCCTGGTCGAAGCCGCCCCGGGCAGGGGCGAAATCAACCCTGGACCCCGCAAGACATTCTGGCTTCGGTGCCCCCAGGCCACGTCCGGACCCTACATCTTGTATTTCCCGAAGTCCTCCGGATCCAGGGACTCCAGGATTTCGGTCCACTTCTTGGCCTCGTCGTTGGTGATGGCCTCCTGGGCGGCCAGATCCACCCGCCGGGCCTTGCGGATGACCTCCTCGGCCACATAGATGGGGCATTTGGCCCGCAGAGCCAAGGCGATGGCATCGCTGGGCCGGGCGTCAATGGTCAGCTCCCGGCCGTCCCGGAACAGGTGGATGAGGGCAAAGTAAGTGTTGTCCCGCAGATCGCAGACCTCCACCTTGACCACGCTGATTTCCGTGGTGTCCAGGATATTTTTCAGGAGGTCATGGGTCATGGGGCGGGAAAATTTGATGTTCTCCAGCTCGCTGGCAATGGCGGTGGCCTCCAGCAAACCGATCCAGATGGGGACCGCCTTATCGGAGTCCACATCCTTGAGGATCATGATGGGACTGTTGGTAAAGGGGTCAATGGTCAGGCCCGACACCACCATCTGCCGATACATAACTACCTCCTCGGAGCGCCGGACCCCTGAAACCACCAGCGGCCCTACGCCTCCCGCACCCACCTCCCTTTGAGGGAATGGGGGTGCGCCTCGGTGATTTCCACCTGCGCCAGCCTCCCGACCAGGTGCCGGGGGCCGGCAAAATTGACCACCTGATTGGTGCGCAGTCGTCCGGTGAGCTCCCCGCCCCGTTTGCTTTCGCCTTCCACCAGCACCTCCCGGACTTGGCCCACCAGCCGGCGGTGGGCCGCCAGGGTGAGCTCCGAGAGCAGGGCCTGCAGCTTGGCCAGGCGCTCGGCTTTGACCTCCTCGGGGACCTGGTCCGGGAACTCTGCCGCCCGGGTCCGGGGCCGGGGGGAGTACTTGAAGGAAAAGGCGGCTTCAAAGCCGGCCTCCCGGACCAGCTCCAGGGTGTCCTGAAAGTCCGCCTCGGTTTCACCGGGAAAGCCCACAATGAGATCGGTGCTGAGGGCAATCCCAGGGCAGGTGCGCCGCAGTCTGGCCACCTTCTCCAGATACGCCGCCCGGGTGTAGCCCCGGTTCATGGCCTGAAGCACCCGGTCCGACCCGGATTGGGCCGGCAAGTGCAGGTGCTCGCACAGCGGCGGGAGCTCCGCAAAGGCGGCGATGAGGTCAGCGGAGAGGTCCTTGGGGTGAGAGGTGGCAAACCGGAGCCGGGCCAAACCCGGCAGGGCCGCCAGCCGGTCCAGAAGCTGCCGGAAGGTGAGGGGCTCCGGCAGGCCCCGGCCGTAGGAGTTGACGTTCTGCCCCAAAAGAGTGATTTCCTTGCCGCCGGCGGCCAAGAAATCCCGCACCTCGGCCTCGATCTCCGCCGGGGGCCGGCTCACCTCCCGGCCCCGCACGTAGGGGACGACGCAGAAGGTGCAGAAGTTGTCGCAACCCTGCATGATGGTGACGTAGCCCTGGATGACCCCGGCGGGCCACTGGCGGCGCAACCCGGGAAGCGCCTCTCCCAGCTCCACGTCCACGGTGCGGCTCACCTGGGCCTGGCGCACCAGCTCCGGCAGGCGCCAGATGCCGTGGGTGCCGAAGACCAGGTCCAGGTGGGGGACCTGGGCCAGGAGGCGCTCGCCTTCCTGTTGGGCCACGCACCCCCCCACCCCGAGGAGCAGATGGGGCCGACGGCGCTTCAGACCCCTCAGGTTCCCCAGGAGGCTCAAGACCTTATGCTCCGATTTCTTGCGGATGGCGCAGGTGTTGATAAGGTAGAGGTCGGCCTCCTCCGGGTCAGAGGTCAGGTCATACTCCGGCGCCAGCACCTGGGCCATGAGCTGGGAGTCGGCGACGTTCATCTGACAGCCGAACGTGCGCAGATACAGCTTTTTCTTCGGAGCCGCCATGGTTTTTATTAAATCCGAATCCCCAGGCCTTGTCAACCGGGCCCTTCCGGAGGTTAGCCGCTGGACAAGGCCGCCGGGGCGGAGTAAAATTCCCACCAGGAGGGGGAAAAGGCGGCGCCCGGCCGCCTCGGGTCCCACAGCAGTCCGGCCATGATTCCTCTGCGCGGCGCCGCAGCCAAAGGACGCTTTCCCTGGATCACGGTGGGCCTCATCGGGGCCAATGTGCTGGTATTCCTTTACACCCTGTACATCGGTCCCCAGGCCACCTTGAACCTGTATTTCAAAGGTGGGGCGGTGCCGGCCAAACTGAGCCAGCTCAAGCTCCTCTCCCAGGGGTCCTTATCGCTTCTGGCCACCATGTTCATCTCCCTGTTTCTGCACGCCGGCTGGGTGCACCTGTTGGGAAACTTATGGTTTCTCTGGGTCTTTGGGGAGGCGTTGGAGGACGATCTGGGGCACAGTCGGTTCCTCCTTTTTTATTTCTTTGCCGGCTTTTTCGCCTGCCTCTTTCATGTGCTGGCCTCCAGCCGGCTGGACGCCCCCCTCATCGGCGCCAGCGGCGCCATTGCCGGGGTAATGGGGGCTTATCTGCTGCGCCTGCCCCAGACCCCCATCCTCACCTTGGTCTTCTGGCGGCTGCGGCTGGAGACCATCCAGGTGCCGGCCTTTGTCTGGCTGCTCCTGTGGCTGGGGTTGCAGTTTTACGGTCTGCGTCAGGGGGGTACCGTGGCCTGGGTGGCCCATTTGGGGGGCTTCGCCACCGGGCTTTTGGCCGTCAATCTCTTCACCCCCCTGGAGCCCCGGCTGCAGCGCCAGACAGTGGCGGAGGTGCTGCGGCCTGCGGCCCGGCGCCGGCCCAGCCGCAACCGCCGCAAGTCCTGAGCGGCGCTGGGCAGAAGAGGCGAAGGTGGAAATGAATTGAAGGGAGGAGCCGGGGCACCGGAGGCCCGGCGCCCATCTCAGACTGATCTCCCGTCCCGGTTACAATAATAAACGATATAACTCTTTTGAAAGAGGGAACGGCATTAAGTAATGCCGGTGGCTACGGCGGTGAATGTTTCCCTCTATTTTTCCATAAGTCATTAGGCATCTTGATATGAATGACTCCTTCCTCAAAGTGGCGCGCCAGGCGGCTGTGGCCGCCGGGGCCCTGTTGCGCCTCAATTTCGACCGGCCCCACGACATCACCCTCAAGGGCGTCATCGACCCGGTCACCGAAAGCGACCTCCAGTCCCAGGAGATCATCATCTCCCTCATCCGGCAGGCCTTTCCGGACCACGCCATCCTGGCGGAGGAGGACCTTCCCGGCTCTGGGGACGACGATAATGCGGCAGATCCAGAGGGCAAAGGGGCCGCGTCCCACCGCTGGATCATCGACCCCCTGGACGGCACGGTGAATTATGCCCACGGCTTTCCCATGTTCTGCGTCTCGGTGGCCTGCGAGGTGGCAGGACGGCTGGAGGTGGGAGTGATTTACGACCCCCTGCGGGAGGAGCTCTTTGAGGCCCGGCGGGGGGGTGGCGCCTGGCTGAACGGCCGGCGGCTTAGGGTGTCCGCCACCGACCTGCTGGAGGCGGCGCTTCTGGTCACCGGTTTCCCCTACAACATCCGGGAGCGCCTGCCCGCCACCGTGGCCCGGCTAAGGAATATGATTGCCCGGGCCCAGGGGGTGAGGCGGGCCGGTTCCGCCGCCCTGGATCTGGCTTACGTGGCCGCGGGCCGCTTCGACGGCTTTTGGGAGGAGGGCCTCAAGCCCTGGGACACCGCCGCCGGGGTGCTCCTGGTGACCGAGGCGGGGGGGCGCCTCAGCACCTTCGAGGGTGGGGCCTATGACATCTTTGCCCCCAGCATCGTGGCCACCAACGGCCGGGTGCACGAAGCCATGCTGGCGGCCCTGAAGATTGAACCGGAGGCCGCCGGCCTCTGAGGCGGGAGGGCAGAGGAGGGGAGATGGCCGAGGTCATGCCGGTCACCCGGCGGGTGCGCACCCGGCAGGGGATCATGATCACCGCCCTGGCGGTGAGTGTGCTCCTCACCGGGGGAAAGTTTTACGCCTATTACCTCACCGGTTCCGCCGCCATCCTCTCCGATGCTTTGGAGTCCATCATCAATGTGGTGGCCGCCGGGTTCGCCCTCTTCAGCGTCATCTTGGCGGCCAAAAGCCCGGACCCCAGCCACCCCTACGGCCACGGTAAGATTGAGTACCTGGCCGCCGGCTTTGAAGGCGCCCTCATCATCCTGGCGGCACTGGGCATCATCGCCACCGCCCTGCCGCAGGTCCTCTCCCCCAGGGAGCTCCCCCGCCTGGAGCTGGGGCTGCTCTTCGTGGCCGGGGTGACCCTGGTGAACCTGGTCATGGGCCTCATCCTCATCCATTACGGCCGCCGCACCCACTCCCTGGTCCTGGTGGCCGACGGCCAGCATCTCCTCACCGACGTTTATACCAGCGTCGGGGTGCTGGCGGGGCTGGGCCTGCTGCACCTCACCGGCCTCCTGTGGCTGGACGGGCTGGTGGCCTTGCTGGTGGCCGCCAACATCCTCTACACCGGGGGGAAACTCCTGCGCCAGGCGGTGGGGGGGCTGCTGGACGAATCCGACCCGGCGCTCTTGGAGCGCCTGGTGCAGGTGCTGAGCGAACACCGCAAGGACCTGTGGATTGACGTGCACCGCCTCCGGGCCCGCCGGGCCGGAGATCGGGTGCTCCTGGATTTCCATCTCACTCTGCCCCGGGACCTCTCCCTGGAGGAGGCCCACCACGAGGTCAAGGAGTTGGAGCGCATCTTCGGCGAGGCCTTCGACGGCCAGGCTGATCTGCTCATTCACCTGGACCCCTGCACCCAGCCGGTCTGCCCGGTATGCGGCCATGACCCCTGCAGTATCCGCACGCACGAAGCCCGGGCCCGGAGCCTGTGGCAGCGCCAAACCGTGACCCAGGAGGATGCCTGCCTGCCTCCGGAACTTAAGGAGTCGGAAAAAGAAGGGTGAGTCGCCCCGGCGGGAGGCGTGTCGTTTTATCGCTCTGCTCAGTTGGGGGAGGGCCGGGGGAACACAATCCCCCCGCCTTCCCCCAAGCCCCCCTCCCCCGCCCCCCATATGGGGTTGGGGGAGGGGGTGACCCTTAGTCACCTCTCCCACAACTAGTGTGACACACTCTCAAATAAAGGATTGACAAGGGGCAGGCAGGTAAAATATAAACTAAAACATGAACAAACAACGGACATGCTTCCCGGAGACCGGGAACTGGTGCTGGTGGCGCCTGACGAGCCCGTGAGGTGCACCCAGCCCTTCTGAGCGAGAACAGCCGGGGCCCCTCACGGGAGGGGGCCCCGGTTTTGCTTTTTCCGCACAAGCCGTGGCTCCAACAGGGTCACGGCTTTTTTGGTTGCATGGGCCCCTACATGGGGTTGGGGATGGGGGTTTGGGGGAAGGGGCAGGGGGCCCCGACCCCTGGCCCCTTCCCCCAAAACTACCGAGGCAACGCGAAATGGTGGTTCCGGATATTCGCACTTTCCGGCAAATGGCGGCCGGCGGCAATGTCATCCCGGTGTACCGGGAGATTTTGGGGGATTTGGAGACCCCGGTCTCGGCTTATAAAAAGCTCCGCACCGCTGCGCCTTCCTTTCTCCTGGAGAGCGTGGAGGGCGGAGAGAAGTGGGGCCGCTTCAGTTTCCTGGGCTTTCATCCCCGGCTGACGTTTCGGGTGCAGAAGCATCAGTGCTTCCTCAACCGGGACGGGGTGGAGGAGCTTCTGGATCCGGGTGTCAGCCCCTTTGAGCACCTGGCCCGGCTCCTTAAAGGCTTCCGGCCGGCGGCGGTGCCGGGACTGCCCCGCTTCTGGGGCGGCCTGGTGGGTTTTTTGGGCTATGACATGGTGCGCTACATTGAGCGTCTGCCGGAGCTCACCCCCGAAAGCCCGCTGCCGGAGGCCTGCCTGCTGTTGCCGGAGCATCTTCTCATCTTTGACAACCTGCGCCAGACCATCAAGGTGGTGGCTCTGGTGACCTTAAGCGACCGGGAGCGGCCCGAGGCCCGCTATGAGGCGGCGGTGGCTGCCATCCATGAAATCATCGCCCGGCTGCGCCAGCCGGTGCCGGCCTCTGAGCCCCCGCCGCCGGGAAAGGGCCCGAAGCTCGAAAGCAACGTTACCAAAAAGCAGTTCGAGGCCATGGTGCGGCGGGCCAAGGATTACATCGCCGCCGGGGATGCCATCCAGGTGGTGCTCTCCCAGTGTTTTCAGGCGCCCTTTGAGCATGACGCTTTGGACCTTTACCGGGCGCTCCGCTGCATCAACCCTTCGCCCTACATGTTTTTCCTGGAGTTCGGCGACCTGAAGCTGGTGGGGGCCTCCCCGGAGATCCTGGTGCGCCTGGAGGACCGCCGCATCACCTACCGCCCCATCGCCGGCACCCGCCCCCGGGGCAAGACCCCGGAAGAGGACCTGGCGCTGGAGCAGGACCTCTTGGCCGACCCCAAGGAGCGGGCGGAACACATCATGCTGGTGGACCTGGGCCGAAACGACGTGGGCCGGGTGGCCGCCATCGGCAGTGTGCGGGTGCCGGAGCTCTTCACGGTGGAGCGCTACTCCCATGTCATGCACCTGGTCTCCCAGGTGGAGGGGGAGCTGGCCGAGGGCGAGGACGGCATCAGTCTCTTGAAGGCCACCTTTCCGGCGGGCACGGTCACCGGCGCCCCCAAGGTCCGGGCCATGGAGATCATCGAGGAGCTGGAGCCCAGCCGCCGGGGCCCTTATGCCGGGGCCGTGGGCTATCTGGCCTTCGGCGGCAATCTGGATTTCTGCATCACCATCCGGAGCTTCACCGTGCATCAGGGCCGGGTATATCTGCAGGTGGGGGCAGGCATTGTGGCGGATTCCGACCCGGCCCGGGAGTTCCAGGAGACAGTGAACAAAGCCATGGCCCTGATGCGGGCCCTGGAGCTGGCGGAGGCGGGGCTGTGGTGAGGCAGGAGGGGAGGGGGCTTGCAGTCGCCCTCCGGCGCCGGGAGAAGGTAATATGCTGGTGATGATCGACAATTACGACTCCTTCACCTACAATCTGGTGCAGTATTTCGGCCAGTTGGGGGCCGAAGTGCAGGTGTTCCGCAATGACGCCATTGATTTGGAGGGCCTGGAGGCCTTACCCATGACCCACCTGGTGATCTCCCCGGGCCCTTGCTCGCCCGATGAGGCGGGCATTTCGGTGGCCGCCATCCGGCATTTTGCCGGCCGGGTGCCCATTTTGGGGGTGTGCCTGGGCCACCAGGCCATCGGCCAGGCCTTTGGCGGCCGGGTGGTGCGGGCCCCCCGACTGATGCACGGCAAGACCTCCCTCATCTACCATGACGGCCGGGACCTCTTCCAGGGCTTGGCCAACCCCTTTGAGGCCACCCGCTACCACTCCCTCATCGTGGAGCGGGAGACCCTGCCCGCCTGCCTCATGGTGTCGGCCCAGACCGCGGTGGGGGAGATCATGGGGCTCAGGCACCGCAGCCACGCCATCTATGGGGTGCAGTTCCACCCGGAGTCCATCCTGACGGGTGAGGGCCTGAATTTGCTGCGCAATTTCCTCAAGCGCCAGAAAGGCTGACTGCGAAAGTTACCGCCATGAGCCCTGAGAAAAAACCCCGCCGGGCCAAGGCAAAGCCTGCAGCACAAGCCCCGGCAGCCCCGGAAACCCAGGAAACCACCCCGGCGGCGCCGGCGAAGCCCAGATTTGCCATCGACATCTACCGGGCCTGGTGCAAGGAGTGCGGCCTGTGCGCTGAGTTCTGCCCCACGGGCTGCCTCAAGCTGGACGAAGCCGGGCGCCCGGTGGTGGCCGACGCCGCAGCCTGCGTGGGCTGCCGCTTCTGCGAGTTGCACTGCCCGGATTTCGCCATCAGCGTGCGGGAATGCGACCAGAAACCCCCGACGGAGGAGGAATGAGTCCAAGCTTTAAAGTCCAAAGTCCAAAGTCAAAATAATAGTCCAAAGTCCAAAGTCAAAAGTCAAAAGTCAAAATAATAGTCCAAAGTACAAAGCCCCAAGATCCAATGTCAAAAAATAGTCTAAAGTTCAAGGTCCAAAGTCGAGTTTAAGGCTCAAAGTTCAAAGTTGAGTTGGGAGTTCGAGATTTTTTTATTATTAATTTTAATTAAAAGTTTTAACAAGACCGATTTTTAGAGTCCATGACCCGATGCCCCAAAAGTCTAAAATTCTATCTTTAGAGAGAACTGTTCGTGAAGAATTTGGTTTTGAATATTTTATTTCGAATTGACTATTAACTTTAAACTTTGAACTATTAAATTTGAACTTTTTAAATCACAATTATAGACTTTGGCTTTCAACTTTCAAATTTCAACTTTGAACCTTGAACCTTGAACTTTGAAACCACGACTTTGGGCTTTGGACTTTGGGCTTTAGACTCAACACATGACTTTGGACTTTGGACCTTGGGCTTTGGACTCAATCTTTGACTTTTGACTATGACAATGACTGGCAATCCCGGCCGGCCGTTACTCTTGCAGGGCAATGAAGCGGTGGTGGAGGGTGCTTTGGCCGCGGGGTGCCGTTTCTTTGCCGGCTACCCCATCACCCCGGCCACCGAGATCAGCGAGGCCCTGAGTGTGAAGCTCCCGGCCGCCGGGGGCGTGTTCATCCAGATGGAGGATGAGATCGCCGCCCTGGGCGCGGTCATCGGCGCCTCCCTGGCCGGCGCCAAGGCCATGACCGCCACCAGCGGCCCGGGCTTCTCCCTCATGCAGGAAAACTTGGGCTTCGGGGTCGTGGCCGAAGTGCCCTGCGTGATTGTCAACGTCATGCGGGGCGGGCCCTCCACGGGCTTGCCCACCCACGTCTCCCAGGGGGATGTGCAGCAGGCCCGCTGGGGCACCCACGGCGACCACCCCATCATCGTGCTTTCCCCCGCCACCACCCGGGACTGCTTCGAGCTCACCGTGCTGGCCTTCAACCTGGCGGAAAAGTTCCGCATCCCGGTCATCCTGCTCTCCGATGAGGTGGTGGCCCACACCCGGGAGAAGGTCTTCCTGCCGCATCCCAGCGAAATCGAGGTGGTGGAGCGCCTCAAGCCCACCATGCCGCCGGAGTGGTACATCCCCTACGAGGACACCCCCCGGGGGGTGCCCCCCATGGCCAGCTTCGGGGACGGCTACCGCTACCACGTCACCGGCCTCATCCACGATGTCAGGGGCTTCCCCACCGAGCGGCCCGATGAGATCGTGCCGTTTCTGAACCGACTCTTTCGCAAAATCCACCAGCATCTGCATGAGATCTGGCGGGTGGAGGAATTCTTAACTCAAGATGCGGAGCTCCTGGTGGTGGCCTACGGCAGCGTGGCCCGCTCGGCCAAGCGGGCGGTCACGGACGCCAGGGCCCGGGGGATCAAGGCAGGCCTCATCCGCCTCATCACCCTGTGGCCCTTTCCCCGGCCGCTGCTGGAGCCCCACCTACGCCGGGTGCGGGCGGTGTTGGTGCCGGAGCTCAACCGGGGCCAGATCTCCCGGGAGGTGAAACGCATCAACCAGGGCCTCACCCGGGTGGAGACCCTCAACCGCATCGACGGCCGTCTTCTCACCCCGGAGGAGATCGTCGTGCGCCTGACGAAGTTATGAGGAAAAAGGAGAAATCGTGGAGGAGCGAGAGCTACAGACTTTTATCCTTTTATTATATACAAACATTTCTCCCCTCTCATCTGGGCCATAGAGAGAGAAAATGACGCGAGTTAAGATAAATATTCCTAAAGAAAAGATTGCCGATTTTTGCCGCAAATATCACATTCGCAAATTGGCGCTGTTTGGTTCAGTGCTCCGGGATGATTTCCGGGCGGACAGCGATATTGATGTCCTGGTGGAATTTAAGCCGGGCCATTGTCCAGGTTTGGCCTTTTTCGCCATGGAAGAGGAGCTTGGTGAGATTCTGGGACGAAAAGTCGAGTTACACACCTCGGCATTTCTGAGTCCATCCTTCCGGGAACAAGTAGTGGCTGAGGCTGAGGTTCAGTATGCCGCCAACTAAAGACCTGGTTCGCCTGCGGCACATGTTAGAGTATGCCGGGGAAACGATGACAATTTTTCAAGGCAGGTCCAGGCGAGATTTGGACTCGGATCGGCTATTGGGCTTTATTTTAATAAATAATGGTTTGCAGCGCATAAAGTGAAAAAGAATAATGCCGGAAATCACCAAGCTCATTCATAAATACCTGCGGCATGAGAAGAAGTTCCCCCATGTCTGGTGCCCGGGGTGCGGCAACGGCATCGTCCTGGGGGCGCTGATTAGGGCCATTGACCGCACCGGCTTCGGCAAGGACGACATCGTGCTCATCAGCGGCATCGGCTGCGCCGGCCGCATGAGCGTGTACGTGGATTTCAACACCCTGCACACCACCCACGGCCGGGCCCTCACCTTCGCCACCGGGGTGAAGCTGGCCAACCCCCGCCTGCAGGTCATCGTGGTCATGGGCGACGGCGACGCCACCGCCATCGGCGGCAACCACTTCATCCACGCCGCCAGGCGCAATATCAACCTCACCGCCCTCATCATCAACAACCAGATCTACGGCATGACCGGCGGCCAATACTCCCCCACCACCCCTTATGGCGCCAGAACCACCACCAGCTTGTATGGCCATCTGGAGCAACCCTTCGCCATCGCCGAGCTGGCCCTGGCCGCCGGCGCCGCCTGGGTGGGCCGCAGCACCGTCTACCACGCCAGCCACCTGGACCGACTCCTCGAAGCCGCCATCCTCAAGAAAGGCTTCGCCGTAGTGGAAGTCATCAGCCACTGCCACACCCAGTTCGGCCGCAAAAATAAAATGGGCGGCCCGGCCGAGATGATGCGCTGGCAAAAAGAAGTGGCCGTCCCCATCGACAAAGCCAAAACCATGGACCCGGAACAACTCAAAGGCAAAATCACCATCGGCATCCTCGCCGATAAAGACCTCCCCAGCTACACCCGGGAATACCGGAAAATCCAACTAGCTGCCCGGGCCACTCAGGAGGAAGGCTGAGGAGCATTGGGGGGAGGGCCAGGGAACGCAGTTCCCTGCCCTCCCCCCAAGCCCCCCTCCC